>JBJTOW010000330.1:0-15392 GCA_046074805.1 Planctomycetota bacterium
CATCCTGCCACCCTCCTGGTTTTCGGCTCGTTGCCGTCGAGCCACTCCGCAAAGCATGACATACAGTCTACCCAGCCATCCCGATTTCTCAACGCTTGCGCGACGGCCCGCTTTCGCCGCGAGACGCATGGCATCACAATCAGCCGCCACGCGTGATTCAACCGGCAAGGACGGAATCCATGGAACCTCTCGGGCCCCGATTTCTTGGTCGAGTGAGCACTCGACTCGCCGCGCCTCTACGCCATGCCACGCAGTTGCTGGGGCGGATTTCCCGGCGGATGAACCTGCCGGAAACCGACCAGCGGCGATTGAACACGGCGATCGGCGCGTTGTTCCTGGCGGTGCTGAAAGCCGATGGCCGTGTATTGCCGGTCGAGCAAGAGCGGCTCGATAGCCTGTTCGCCGCCAATTTCGGTAAACGCGAGGCGGCGCGGATTCGTTCCGCTTTGTCCCAAGTACCGATCGCCGACCTGGCAAGCCAGGTTCAGCATTTGGAGCCACTCGAACGTGAAGAGACGCTGGAACTGCTGCGTGGCATGTTGGAGATCGGCTACGCGGATGGCGACCTCTCCGACATGGAGCGGACTTTGATCGCCGACACGGCGAAATCGTTGGGGCTGGACAGTGCCGCCATCGAGCAATGCCAGCAGCTAGTGATCGAGGAACAAGGACAGCGGTCGGCGCTAGTGAAATCGAGCGCCGGAATTCTGGTCGCGTTGGTCGTGCTGGCCGTCTTCGTATTCACCGCGACATTCCTCAAATCCGTTCTCTTCGGACTTGTGCTCGCCTACTTTGTGTTGCCGCTGCAACGGTTGTTCCAGTACCGCGTGCTGCCGCACCCATGGATGGAATCGATGTTGGCCGGCGTGGCCCGCCTGACCACGCCGTTCCATCGCCGACGCGGCGAACAAGCGAAAACGGCCGCCAGCTTAGCGGCCGACGTTCACGCGCGACGCGTCAACCAAGCCTGCAACGCGACCTTCGCCACTCTGGCGGCCGCCGGCGTTTTGCTGCTATTGAGCATGGGCTGGGTGTCTTCTCGGTATGTCGCCGCGCTCCGGCCAGCCGATGAACCAATGGCCCGTTCCATTCTTCCCGCCCCCGCCTCCGATCCGAAAAACCCTTTGGTGGCGCGGCTTGAAGAGTATCGTCCGGTCTTGGAACGCAGCCAGTGGTTAAGGCTCTCCAGCGAACTAGCTCGCGATTATCTTTCGGACGATGCGAAAAAAAAGGAACTGCTGGGGCTGGTGGCGAGCAACCTGCAACCAGTGTTGCTCCGCGTCGGCGGGCTCTTGGGAGCCCTGGCCCACCTGCTGCTCGACGGTCTCATGACGCTGTTTTTCTTTTCCTTCTTTCTGAAGCGGATCGCGACCGACCAAACGGCCGATCGCGGCAGGGGCCGACCGACCAGCCAGTATTTGGTGGAAACGATTTTCGCCAGCGGCTGGCTGCCAAACGCCGGCGCCGAGGCTATCCGCGAGGCCCACGTGATCCTCGACGAGGTTTTGTCGATGCTCCAAACGTGGGTCAAAGGCTACCTGTGGATCGTGATCATCGAATCGACGATCTACATCACGGCCTTCGCCTTGCTCGGAATTCCGTACTTCCATGTGCTCGGTCTATTGGCCGGGATGACCGTGCTGCTGCCGTTCATTGGCCCAATCGCCAGCTTTCTTCTGACGCTTGTCGTGGCTTTCGCGTTCCAGGGACCCAGCGTCACAACCTTCGTCTTGATCGCGGGCGTCTACTTGTTCGCGCACGTGATCCTCGAGCAGCTAGTGCTCTTCCCCACGCTGATCGGCGAGGCGCTAGGACTGAATTCGCTTGAGACCATCATCGTCGTGCTCTTGGGCGGATTGGTCGCGGGACTCGCCGGGGCCGTGTTCGCCATCCCTGTCGCCGCTATCCTGAAGTATCTGGTGCCACACATCTACGACACGCTATCGCGGCGGCCATCGCCATCCGCCACGCTTGCGAGCGGCCATCGCCTTGGAGGACAGATTTCCGATGTTGACGCATGAGACTAGGTTACCGCCCAATCCGCCCCGGCAGCTCGGCGGCGGACTACGCTATCCGAAGGCGACGGCTATTCTTGCGATCGTGGCCTTTGGCTTCGCCACCCATCGCGAAGCCCATGCCGTTATTCAGATTCTGCTGCCGTTGAAAAGCGTGCTCGATGATTCGCAGACGATTGTGGTGGCGAAAGTCGAACGCCTAGATCCAGCGCGGCCCTCGATGGTGTTGGTCACCTCCGAGTCGCTCAAAGGAGGGCGTCCCTTTGACCGCTTGCCGGTGAACTTGACCGGTGACAAGGAACGTCACACCCCGCGCTTGCTCAAGCGGATCGCCGATGGCACGCCGATCGTGCTGTTCATCAAAAAAGAAAGCGACGGCAAGTTCATGGCGTTGGGATACACCGACGGCACTTGGCTACAACTTCTTGGCCAAACCGATGGCGGACAGACCCGATGGGCCTTCACCCACTGCGAAACCTATCTGCGTCGCACCTACAAAGGCACCACCGAAGAACTTCGCGGCCTCGTCGCCGATGTGCTTGCCGGTAAACGCAAAGCACCGCCTCCCGATCCCAAAGAACGGCCCGGATTTGGCCCCGAACTGGCCCCCGCCGCTCCATAACGGTTGACCGACGGGAAAATGCCCTTCTTCAAAAAAGGTGACCGGAACCGTAATAAAAAAAAGAAAGCGGGTTTTATGTCTCACCGCTGCGTGGAAGCGGCGAGAGCATGAAACCCGCGATTCTGTTCTTCGCTTTGTCCACCCATCGACGGATGTGGGCCGCAACGGGTCACTTTTCGATCGCTGTGACGCGATCAGCTACACCATCAAAAGATCCGAAGTTACGGATAGCACCACCAGTTTGGACCCCAAGTCGGGCCGCAGGCCGGTCCATAGACCGGGCCGCAAACCGGCGCCGAGCAAACAACGCGGCGGGGAACCATACGGCAGACCGGAACGCATACGACCTTTTCAACGACGTACGGCACGGTCACCATCCGCGTCACCGTGCGATGCTCCACCACCGGCTTGCAGACAGTTTGGTGATAGACGACTTCTCGCACCTCGGGAACGCACTCGAAGTAGGTTTCGACCCTCTCCGCCATCACTGGGACATACTCCGTCACCAGCTTCTTGTGAATTCGGCGTTCTGGTCGGCAAACCACTACCTGGTACTCGAACTTTTCCTCGACGCAAACCGGTCGATGCACAACGACATCGATGGTCCGCTCGACGACTTCCGGCACCCAGACGCGATGCACAACTTGGCACGGAGCGACCGCACAACCATCAACGCAAGCTCCCGGCCCGCAGTACGGATCACAATAGGGATCGCATCGCCAGCCGCAGCGGCGATGCAACCATCGCGGACCGCAACCGTAGCTGTAGACCGGCTCGCACACCGGCGTCTCGACGATCCGCTCCTCGTAATGGCCACGGTCTTCGTGAATCACGCGGTGTTCGGTTGTCGGCATGTACTGCGTGCACATCCGAACGCCTTGACGAACTTCCACGTGGGGAACATTGACCACCACTTCGTATTCCACTTCGCGGCACACCGGCTTCATCACCGTGTACGGCACCGTCCGCTGCCGAGCGACCTGGGTCATCACGGTCACCGGCTTCTTGTACGAATGGACTTCCGGCACCATCCGCGTGTAAGCGACTACCTGGTGACGCGGTTCGCAGCGATACTGCGTGACGTGGACCGTCCGCTGCTCCATCACCGTTTGCGGTACCATCACTGTGCGCTCGACTACGCACGGCGCGCAAACGCCGCCGACGTAGTACGGCGGACAATGCCTGTGTCCTGCTTCCGCTGTACCGGCCAAGCTGCTAACCAGCAGCGTCAGCCCGCTCAGCAGAATCGCCCGAATCGCTCGACTCATGTTGTCCAATCCTTGCCAATTTTTAGGAAACGCCCGTGAAACCGTGATAGCCTGTATCTTCCGTAGCGACTGCTGGATTGTTGCAAGTACCACAACCCCCATCGCGTGTATGAACCGCAAAGTCGCTCCATATTACCTAGACGCCACAGAAAGCCAACAGGTGGGGCTATAAAATTTATCGAATCTACGGAAATTGCCGACATTGCGAAGTTATCCACGGAGTTCCCCGATGCCCGATGCCCCAACTTTCCAATTCTCCCGCCGTACAGCTGGTCCTCAGAATTCGCCGGCGCTTCCGCCCCCTGCGAGTTCAACCTCCCTGGCCTGCCCTCACGCCGCAACTTCCCTAGGTTCACACTCGTTAGCGGACACTCACTCAGGGGCAACGTTGGGCCGTCGGGCATGGGTCGGCCGGCTTTCGCTGGCTGCCCTCCCGCTGCTTGTTTCCGAGCGTTGGGGCACTGGGCTCATTCGGGCTGACGAACCGCGAGGTAGTGAAGCCACGCCTAAGACACGGTCGATTGGTGGCCGCTGGCGCGTCGAAATCACCGGGGCAGGGGAGAGAGAGGGAGACCCAGCGGGAACCGTCGCCAATGCCCCGCCGCCACGCTACTACTTGGAAGATGGTGGCCAACTTCTTGATCTGTTCTCCTACCACCGCCGAGACTCGAATCGCGACGGCATCGATAACTTGCGTTTAAGCCACGATGACAAATTTCTGATCGTGCGTAGCCAAGGCTACCCCAACCATCCGACGGCCATCTTTCCGAACAGCGACAACCCGAACTCGATTCGTGTGCAAGATTTCACGTTCCGGTTTCCGCTCGTCCCGCGTCTGGCCACTGCGATCACCCGCTTGCCGATGGGACCGATTGGGATGGCGCTCAATGGCGTGGTGTTCTTCAATCCATTCGAGATGGAAGGGCAAAACGCGGTGGCGGGATACTCCGAGGTGTGGCTAGATTCCTGCTGCGGCCATCCTCAACAAACAGGGGTTTACCACTACCACAAGTATCCAAGTTGCGTGAAGTCGCCATTTCCGGACGATGGGAAACGGCACTCGCCTGTCATTGGTTTGGCCTTCGACGGTTTTCCCGTGTATGGCCCGCATGAGTCGTCGGGAAAGCTGGCGCTCGACCTGGAAGCCGACCAGGCACTCGATGCTTGCAATGGCCACGCCGATACGGAACGCGGTTATCACTACCATGTGACACCCGGACGATTCCCGTACATTTTGGGTGGATACGCCGGCGAAGTGGAAGTTTCCAACAACCGGGCGTTGCGTCGGCAGGCGACCAGCGGCGCGCTGAAGGACAACACGCAACCGGGGCCGGGCCGTCTGCCCCAGGTGATCGCGGCCGTCCGACCCGGCGCAGGCAAACGCGGTTCGAAACAGACAGTCACCTTTGAATTGAGTCCCGCCAACGCCCGGTCCCCACTGGCAACCGCCGCTCCTGTCTGGGCTCAAATCGGTCCCTTTGAAGCGACGGCGATCGTCCGTGAAGGCGACACCGTGAGGGCCGAGTTTTCCATTCCCGCGGACGCGCCGCTGGGCGTATGGCTCGATTGCCACTTGGAATTCGACGCAACCGCCGGCCCGCGCCGCGCCATCGCTTTCAAGCGAAACGACGTGTTCCGCGTGGTCGAATAACGGCGAGCTCGCGTCCAACCGACAGTTCGCCCAGTTCGCCACCATCCCGCGTTTTTTGACGAATCGGCAACTTGTTGCTCACAGGTTACGACGAACTTCCGAAGACGTCGCAACGCCCGCCTCGCGAGGCACTTGAAAGTTCGGCTTTCGGCGCGCTTTGCACGATATCTTGGCTCGGACCAAGCACTAGCGCATGGGAGGCGACTGTCCGTCGGTTGGGGCAAGGGGATACTGAGCGCGGAGCGGTTTCAGCCGTTCCTGGAAGAACCTGGGATCATGTCGCGAAATGGCGCCCAGGCTGTCCGCGAGATTGCCGACAATCGTCTCTTGTTGCCCTGCGGGCAAACGCAACCGCAATGGCCCGAACCAAGGATCGGAGCCGAACAGACCATCGATGCGTTCCAAGACGCGCGGATCGTCAGACATCACCATCGCGTCGGTTTTCGCGCCGAGCGACGCGAGCACGCGGGCGGGCACTTGCCGAGCGGGCGGCGAGACGAATCGAGCTCCGCCCGGCGCGTCATTGCGGTGCGGCACTCCGGCTAAATCTTTAACGACCTCGCGGATCGCCCAAGCATGCTGTCGCGCGGTGTGGTAGTCGCCTTCCTCGCCATCGCGCGGATGGGCGAGTTTCGCGAGCAATCGCGCGGCGTCCGCTTCCAGGAAGGGGGATGTGGCCAATCCTTGGGCGATCGCGTCGCACGCCGCTTGCAGACGACGCGCCGCCGCTCCACGCCTTTCCACATCGCCGAACGGGCGGGCTGACAACGCCGCATCCAACGCCTCGATCGACGCATCGAACTCATCGCGCCACTGGGGCAACGTGCGGGCCGACCCTGATGACGCCTCGGGGACGGCCGCCACAGCGGCCGCATGTTCGGCGCCAAGCCGGCCGAGTGCCAACGTCCACAACGCAGCGGGAGGCCGGCCAGGCGTTACGCGGCGTCGAACCCGGGCGTCCGAGGGAAAACGATTGCGCAGTTCGTGGTGGCACGCGCCGCAATCGAATAAAGCGAAATCGGTCGCGTCGTCCGGTGGGCAGTCAGCCAACAGCGAAGCATAGCGGCTAAGCACCGTCACACCGGAAATCAAAACGTCCCGCCCCCGCGGCTGGTCGCTCAACACGACAGGCAACTCGGCGCTCGGCAAACCTCCCCGATTGGCCGAGAGATAGCTGTCCTTGAGCGCGGCGAGATCGATCCCCTTGGGCGCCAAATATTGCTGATGAAACGCGGCTCGCAACGCGGCCAACTTTTGCTGCTCGTCCGCCGTCGGCGTGTCGAGAAAGAGAAACGGTTTGGGAGCGGCGGCCTTTTCCCGCAAAGTGTGCCAGTGCGCCGGCATTTGCGCGGCGAATGTGACGTACTCGATTCCCGGCAGCGGTGGATGCCCCTGCGCGTACCATTCATGCCGCACGAAACGCCGCGCCTTAATCGCCGCCGGGCCCCAATCGTCGCGCATTCCGCCCACATGGCACGACGCGCATAACTCCGCCCGTACCCGCGGATGCCTCAAGTCTCGCAAGCCAAACTGCGATTCCTTGATGCCCGGGTCGAGTAACCGCCACATCCGGGAGCCGTCTTGATGCGCGGCGAAATAGCCCGAACCAATTCCATGGCAGGCTTGGCACGAGACGCCGAACTCCAGCGAACTGACCGTCGGATCGTCAGGCAACGGTTCGGAGATCGGCGAATGGCACGAGAGGCACTGCTCGACGGTGGCGCGGCGAGCGGCATCGGCCTCTTTGCGGAATTCCACGGCCGTCACACTGTCCACGGAGATATCCGCGGTCGCGTTGAGTGGCCGAAACTTGCGTGGTTCCAGTTTGAAAGAGAGCACGTCGGCGATGTCGAAGCCGAGAATACGATTCGTGAGCGGTCGGTTGCCGTCGTTGAGCAAGAGAAACATCGACTGGCGGTGTTTATCGGTTTGTTCCCAGGCGGCCGCCTCCTCCTGCGCGCAGAACGGAGATGGCTTGTCCGCCGCCGGAGCCTCAATGCCAATCTCGCCCGCCGCCGGGAAATGGCAACGCGTGCAGCTTTTGGTCGACGATACCAGCACTTGTCCCCATGCCAACCCTGGTCCTCCCACCGCCATCACGGCCGCGATGACCAGGGCGATCGATATCGCCCGATTGCTGCCACACGCATGGAATCCACGGGGCCGGATGTCAAGGGCTGAGACAATGGATTGAGCGGCGCTTGTCCCAGGGCTTACGGCAACGCTTAACCTGGAAGCAACGGCGCGACGCGCCGTCAGCGCTGGAGAATGGTCACGGAAAGCAGGCTGTCGCATGTCGGCATCTTCTCCATCCATCACCGCGCGGAGACCGGACGGCCCGGCCAAGCGTTTTTCAATTGTCCGGCGATGACGCGGAATTGTAATCCGATCGCGGCAAGATCGGGCAACGGCTCCACCGACGGATCAACTGACGGCACAGCGGACGTAAGCGGTGGTCCCTGAACCGGCTCAACCGCCAACGCACCCACGGGCCCGTTTGGCGGCCGGAGGCGGTTGATCGATGAAGGCCTGCCTGGCAAACCTCCCCAATCGTAGCGCGGCCAGTCGAAATCGGCCGAGCCAAATCGAAGCGAAGTGGCGATCCGCTCCAACTCAGGCCAAGATCCGACCGGGATCGATTGGCGCCGCCATTCATCCTCCAATGTTCTCGCCAACGCGTTCAACGCCAGCCAGCGATGGCTAGCGTCGCTCCAATCGGTCGGGGTGGGTGGAGCGTTCTCCAACAGCGCGATCGCCTGTTCCATCGCCGACCAGCCATTTCCATCAACTGGGCTGCCACCTGTCGGTTGGCCGCGTGCCGCGTCGCCGCTCGTAGCGGCAGCTCGGGCGACGCGGCGGTGATGGTCGGGCAAAGTTAGCTCAGACCAATGCCAACCGAGTGGACCGATTGGCGAATCCCGCAACGCGCGGCGCCCGGCCGCCGCAGCCGATCCGACAGCGGATGGATTGGGGGAGAAACGGGCCTCCATCAACGATCGAGTTGGGTCGAAGACTGTGTTGGGAAAGAGTCCAATCAGGCCCTGGTTCCACGGTTGCCAGGCGGGAATGCCGCGAGCGGCCTCCGATGGCGTGGCGGCGGGCGGCGTGGCGTCTAGCGGCGTGGCGGCGGGGTTCGCGGCGGTAGCGCGGCTGAGTTGACTGCGGTAGCCGGGACGAGCGGCTACCGCACGCGGATTGCTCACCCGCGACTGCGCCTTGAGCAGGTCTTTCGCCACGCCGCCCGTCCCGCGTTCCCCGAGCTCGCTGGGATCGACGGGTCTCAGCCGCTGATGGCAGGCGAAGCAGTCATACTCTGAGAACTCGGGCCAAGGCGAGTTGTGGGCGTCGTGAGCGTCGATAGGCGTTTTGGCCGCCATGGCCCGGGATTCCAGCTGTCCCAAGGCCGCGTCCGCGACGGCGGCTTGGCCGGCCGCCCACAGCCGTAGTTTGAACGCCGGGACAACGAGCCTTTCGCGTTCCGACCAATGTTTCGTCGCAATCAAGTCCTGAAAGCTCGACAGTTCGAAGCGGAGCGGAGGATGTCCAGCGGCATACATGTCGTGCGTGAGATTGTGCTCGGAGTCGCCCACATGGCAGCTTCCGCAGACACGGCCTCGGGTTACCAAATGTTTAAGGTCGAGAAAGCCATCGGCCCGCAGCGTATCGCGTGTCGCGGTTCGCTGGTAATGGTTGGCCAGCCACTTTTCCGCCGACCCGTGACAGTCTTCGCACCCGATTCCCTGGGGGCGCGACGCATTTACGCGTAGCGCTTCCCCAGCCGTTTCCGCACGGGCAGTATTCAACGGGATCGCGTCCGCCCCGCCTTGGGAATCGGCGAGACCTTGCGGGTCATGGCATACGGCGCACTTGTCGGCCGCCACGCGGACGCTGGTGCCTTGCGGCATGCCGTTGTGATACGCCTCCAGCACGGCGCGATATCGGGCGCTCGCGAGCGTTGCGACCGCTTTCGCGTGGGGATCAAACTCGACCCATAGCGTTTGCTCATGGCCTGAGATTGGCTCGCCTGGGACAAGCTCGTCGGCGTTGCCATGGCAGGTCGCGCTGGCGCAAGACAGGGAACCGACTTTGCGAACGACCGGAGAGGGCAACGGTTCCCAGCCCGGATCGGCTCCATGCGTTGGCGACAAGCCGCCAATGGAAGCCATTGCTGCGCATGCGGCCCAAGCCGCGCCGGCCCAAGCGGATGGACGAGTTGATTGGGAACGGCCCAGTGCCATGGAGGCACCTTGTCAAGAAGTGGCGGAACGGACGGGAAGACTACAGGGATCGCTTGCGCGAGCGTTCAAGCATCAACCTAGCTATCGGGAATGCGGACCAGGGCCCGCTACCACGACCTCGACGGTCCGCCACGAAGTCGTTCATGTGGCGATCGATTGTAGGGACGGAACTTAATGTTTCAATCGCGTCGGAAAGACGGATTGGGAGACTTGGATCGACACCACCCGTCTCGGCTGTTGTCGCCGACATATTCCGGACGAATGGACGCAGGATGGCGAGAATAGAGGAACAGCGGGTTATGGCGACATTAAGGTTCTCGTAACGGCGGCGCGGGTTTTAGCGGCCAAGCCCGTCGCTTCGCGCCGATGACACCCGTTGAGTCATGACGACAGGTTCGCGGGTGGGTAAATCCGTCAATCTAGGTCGTTCGACCGCGCCAATGGTTTGTCCAATCCCGACCTGCGGCGTACACTAGGAAACGCTGTCCGCTCCTTGTCGTCAGTTCCCGTTCGCACTTCCCTTCGATCGGCGCCTGGCGATCGCTCCGGCGGTCACTCGGCTTCCGACTATCGCAACGCAGAGAAGGAAAACGGTCCTATGTCATCGGCCGAACAATCCTCGGTTAGCCAGCAACACCTCGAGGATACGAAACAGCAGATCCGGGCGTTGGTCAACGAAATCAACCAGCTTTCGAAAAGCGAACTGGGACCCGACCAGTATTTCCCCGAGGTGCTCAAGCGGATCGTCCAGGCGTTGGCGGCGATCGGCGGCGCGGTCTGGACAATGTCCGAGAGCCGACAATTGAAGTTGGTCTACCAGCAGCAGATGAACAACTCGCTGCTCGACGCCCAGCGCGAAGACGCGGTGCGTCACAAACGGCTGATCGACTACGTGGCCGGCACAAGCCAGCCCCAATTGATTCCTCCGAAATCGGGGATGTCGGATGAGCGGGCGGGTGGAAATCCGACCGAGCACTTGTTGGTGATCGCGCCGTTGATCGTCGACGCCGCCGTCGAGGGAGTCGTCGAGATTTTCCAACGTCCGAACTCTCAGCCCAACGCTCAGCGCGGCTACCTGAAGTTCCTCGTGCAGATGTGCGAGCAGATCGCGGAGTGGATGAAGACGCGGAAGCTGCGGCAGTTCAGCGACCGCCACTCGCTGTGGGCCCAGGCCGACCAGTACGCGCGGTTGGTCCACGAAAGCCTCGATTTGCAGGAGACCTCCTACACGATCGTTAATGAGGGGCGCCGGGTGCTCGGCTGCGACCGGGTCAGCTTGGCGATCCAGCGGGGCCACAAATGCCTCATTCAGGCGATCAGCGGCCAAGATACGCTCGATGACCGCTCCAACGTCGTTGTGAAGCTGGGTCTCTTAGCGACCCGCGTGGTGGCGGCTGGCGAGCCCTTGTATTACGCGGGCAACACGGCGGACATGCCTCCCCAACTGGAAGACGCTGTGCACGACTACGTCGACGAGTCGTATTCCAAGTCGATCACGGTTCTGCCCCTGCGGAAGCCTGGCGAGACGGAAACGGTCGGAGCCAAAGACGCCTTGGGAGACCGGCGTGTCGAGCGGGAAATTCTCGGAGCGCTGATTATCGAGCAGATCGACAGCGAGTTGCCACGCGAAGTGATGGATTCGCGAATCGACTTGGTCTACGAACACACGACGCGCGCCATCGCAAATTCCTTGGAACACAACAATCGGTTCCTGATGCCCGTTTGGCGGACCATCGGGAAGTTGGGCTGGATCGTGCGGGCACGCACGCTCCCCAAAACGCTGACGATCTCCGCCGCCTTGTTGATCGTGCTCATCGGCCTTTGCGTCATTCCCGAAACCTTCGAATTGCAAGCCAAAGGTGCCTTGCAACCGGTCGAGCAGCGCGATGTGTTCGTGACCGAACCCGGCGTCGTCCGGGTGCTCAAGGTCAAGGATGGCGACAAGGTCAAAGAGGGCGATGTCCTGGTCGAATTGACAAGCGACGATTTGGCCCGCGAAACACAGCGGATCGCCGGTGAACTCGACACGGCCGCTGAGGAAGAGGCGTCAGTGCAACGCGCCAAGTTGCAACCCAACCTGAAGGATTCCGATCGAGTGCGTCTATCCGGCCGCGCCGCCGAATTGCGGGAAAAGACCCGCAGCCTCCGCAAACAGCTCGACATGCTCAACAAAAAACGCGATCACCTGAAGGTCACTAGCCCAATCGAGGGCACCGTGGTGCTGTCGTGGGACATCGAGAAGGCGCTGCTGCATCGGCCGGTCGAACGCGGCCAAGTGCTGATGTCGATCGCCGATACGACGCCGAAGGCCAAGTGGGAACTGGAACTGTACATGCCCGAGCGGCGCGTCGGGCACGTTCAACACGCCCAGGCTTCGCTGAAACGACCGGATTTGGACGTTACCTATATCATGGCCACCGAACCCGGCGTGCGTCGCCACGGCAAAATCCGGTCGATCCATCCGACGACGCACATCCACGAGCAGGAAGGCCAAACCGTCCGCATCAAGATTCAACTGGATGACAAGGATTTACCCTCCGACTTGCGGCCTGGGGCGAGCGTTATCGCCAACATCGAAGCCGGTCGGGCTTCGATCGCCTACGCGAAACTGCACGAGGCGATCGAGTATGTCCAGCGGTTGGCTTTCTCCTGGCTGTGAGGTGTTCCGGGGTTGGTGACGCGCAGGTTCGGTGAGCAGGTTCGGTGTGAGAGGCGGGGAAACGCTTGTTTTCGTGTTTCCCCCCGCTGAGCGTTTGAGAATGGGGCGTTGACATTACGGCGCCGGAGGAACGGTTTCCATGCACATTGCTTCTATTCACGTTGTCGCCATGCCTACTGCGATCATGAGCGTTTCGACATTCCGTTTTTCGAGGAAAAGGCGCCGCTCGTTGACGGCCGGCCTGGCTCTTGGACTGGCCGCCGGATTGGCTTCGCTTGCCTGCCTCGAGACCCCAGCCCACGCGCAGGCCACGGCTCCCGGCGCGCGGCAAGTCAGGATCCCCCGCGCTTTGGTCGTCGCCTCCGAGGATGTCCAGATTCCAGCGAAGGCGGCCGGACAAATCGTCGAACTCAAGGTCGACGAGGGGGATCGCGTCGAAACCGGAGCGATACTGGCGGTGATTGACGACGAATTGTCGCAGCGGCGGAAAGAGACCGCCGAGGCCGAGTTCGAGGCGGCGAAAGCGCAGGCCGAGAGCGACGCCGAGGTGCGTTCGGCCGACGCCCGCGCCCGCTACTACGCCGAGGAATACGCGGTCAACGAAAAGCTGAAGCAGAAGGAAGTCGCCAGCCAAAGCGAACTGCGAAAGATCAAGGTCCAATGGGAAAACGCGATCGCCGATGTCGATGCGTCGCGTGTCAAGTTCAACATCGCCAAACTCACCCAGTCCGTGAAACAAGCGACGCTCGCACAAACCGCTGTCGAGGTTAAAAACTACCAGGTCGACGCCAAGCTCAAGCAAAAGGGGCTGGTGGAAGTGGTCGAAGTCATGAAGCACGTTGGCGACTGGGTCCAATTGGGCGAACCGATTTTCCGGCTGGTCAGCATGGAAGAGGTGCGGGTGCAGGGACAGCTTAACATCGGCGACTTTTCGCCCGAGGAAGTCGCCGGCCAACCGGTGCAAATCGAGATCACTCGAACGCTCGGCGGAAAAAAAACGGTTCGCAAAGTTCCCGCGAAGCTCGATTACGTCAGCTCCGTGGTGGAAGCGGACGGCAGCTATCGGGTCTGGGCCAAGGTTCGCAACGTGGAAACGGCCCCGAACGTTTGGCTTCTGTTACCCGGCACCAATGTGGACATGGTCGTCACCTGTAAAACCGTGGCCGTGGAAGGCACAGCGGCGTCTACGCGGTGATCGGCAAACGGCAAGGTGCGGTGGCGAACGGTTTTCGTTAGGGACATTTATCCCGGTTGAGTATCCATGGCGACGTTGGCCGACAGCTTGATTAGCAGCGCCTCCCGCCCGCTCCGGCTACGTGTGCGGCCGGATTTGACGGCGCGCAAGCACCGCTATCACGGCCGTTCGTACTGGGTGGTCAAGGAACCGGTCGGGCTGAACTACTTCCGCTTCCACGAGGAGGAATACGCGATCCTGCAGATGCTCGATGGCCAAGCCAGCCTCGAGGCGATCAAAGAGCAGTTCGAAGACGAATTCACGCCGCAGAAAATCGCGTATCCCGATTTATTGAACTTCATCGGCAATTTGCATCGCAACGGGTTGGTGATCTCCGAGCAAGCGGGACAAGGCCGGCAACTGAAGAAACGCGGCGATGGAAAACGTCGCCAAGAGCTATTGGGTAAATTCGCCAACGTCTTCGCTTTGCGTTTTCGGGGCATCGACCCCGAACGGATTCTCAACTGGCTGCATCCGAGGACGGCGTGGCTTTTCTCCGCGTGGTTTTTCGCCGTTTGGTGCCTGGTGGGGCTGGGCGCTCTGCTTCTGGTGGGCATCGAGTTCGAAACGTTTCACGCGCGTTTGCCGGCGTTCCACGAATTCTTCGCGGCCAAGAACTGGATCTTCCTTGGCATCACGATGGGGATCGTCAAGGTTCTGCACGAATTCGGCCATGGTTTGTCGTGCAAACATTACGGCGGCGAATGCCACGAGATGGGCGCGATGCTGCTCGTGTTCACCCCCGCCCTCTACTGCAACGTCTCCGACTCGTGGATGCTGCCCAACAAGTGGCACCGGGCGTTCATCGGCGCGGCGGGGATGTACGTCGAAGTGTTTTTGGCGTCGTGCGCGACGTTCTTGTGGTGGTTCAGCGAACCCGGGATGCTCAACCACATTTGCCTCAGCGTAATGTTCATCTGCAGCGTTAGCACGGTCGTGTTCAACGGCAATCCGCTGCTGCGGTTCGACGGCTACTACATCCTGATGGAACTGTCCGAGATCCCCAACTTGCGGCAGAAATCGACCGAAGTCGTACGTCGGTTCCTCGTCGAGCTCTGTCTGGGTTTGGAACAACCCGAGAGTCCATTCCTGCCGCAAAAAAACCGCTTCCTCTTCGGGGCGTACACCGTCGCGGCGGTAGGCTATCGCTGGCTCGTGACGTTTTCGATTCTGTATTTTCTCAATAAAGTGTTCGAGCCATACGGCTTGAAAGTTCTCGGGCAAATCATCGCCTTGACAGGTTTTGTCGGGCTGTTTATCCAACCAATATGGCAACTGGCACGGTTCTTCTACACACCGGGGAGCATGCACAAGATGAAAGCGCCGCGGGTTTACGCCACCCTTGGCGTGCTGACCGCGCTGGTCGCCGCCTTTATCTGGGTTCCCCTTCCTTGTCGCGTCACTTGTACTCTGGAACTGCGCCCTTCCAACGCCCAGTCGCTGTATGTGGCCGTGCCAGGGCGAGTGGTCGATTGGCAAGTTAAACCAGGGGATAAGGTTTCCCGCGGCACGACGCTGGTAAACCTAGAGAACCTTGACCTGGAACGCGAAGTCGAAGACCTTGACGGGCAGGTGCGGGTCGCGAAAACCGGACTGGAAAATCTGGAGCGTTTGCGGTTTAGCGATCCAACCGCCGGTATGCAAATCGAACCCCAACGGGAACAGTTCGAGTCATTGAAGAAACTGCTGGATGAGAAAACGGCCG
>JBJTOW010000331.1:0-3609 GCA_046074805.1 Planctomycetota bacterium
ACCCGTGTTTTGCGAAAGCCACAAATCAAGGCGGACAGCGGACTTCGCCGAACCATGTCCACAGGAGTGCTAAACCGCATCCGACACACCTCGTGGGCACCGAGTCGCGGGATCGCAACGCGGCGACTGAAGCTTACGCCATCGCGGGTTGTCGTTCCCGGGCTTGCTTCACCGTGGTGTGAGCCTGCCATGTCTTCAGACAGATTTGCCGGAAAGCGGCAGGTCGCGAGACACCCTCCAGGCGAAAGACTTCCACTTTGCCGTTGCGGAACACCAAATCGCCCGCGTCATACCACGCTTGACCAGCGCCAACCTCCAGGTCAATGGCATCGAACCGATCCAGATCGATGGAACGCGAGGCCCTTCGGCCCAAGCCACGTTCCACGATGATCCGACGATTGGTAAGTCGATAGCGTATGCCTAGAACCGGCGCGACGTTCGACAAGTAGAGTGGCAAGGCGATCGGTATCGAGGCGAGGGCGATCAAATTGCCGATCGTCAACACGTAGATCCCAACCGGGATGTCAAACAGCACGCCCATGGCGCGGCCAATCGCGTATCGGGCGATCGATGGCCAGACGGTCATCACGGTCACTTCGCCCAGTTCGGCCGGCGCCACTCCAGCGATCGCCTGCTTTGTCGTCATCCCCTAGCTCCCCCCGGTTATCGGAACCTCCGCGAACCGCCAGAAAAAATAGCAAACTGCCGCCCCAGTCGCCAGTCCCGCGCTGTATTTACCGAGTCAGTCGCTATTTACGCCAACTGCCGAAGTCCGCTAGAATTCCCGCCGCGTAAGGGACCCAGGAAGGGAGAGCTCGGCAATGAATGCCATCGCGGCACTGATCCTCGCGTCGACCGTCGGCGTCGACTACGGCTGGCATCGCGCCACGGATGGCGAGTGGGAATACATTATTCAAATCGAGCCCGGCTTGGTGGATACGCTCGCCAAAGGCCAAGCGCTCGTCAGCCAAATGCCACCCGAACTGCGTGGCGTGCGGCGGTTCCGAATTCAGATCGGCCAGGGTGAGGTGCCGCGCGAACCGCTCCCGCCAGGCGGACTCACGACGCTCAGCAACGCCGCTGACCCACGGTCGGCGATGGGCGGACCAACGGGAACTCCACTCGATCCGGCGGCTTGGGGCACAGGCGGCTACGAGTTTCTCCGCCAAAACCCCATTCGCCTCGAACCGCTCGAAAATACATTCCTCAACGATCCACGACTTCGCGTGCTCGACAGCGGGCGTGAAGCTTGGGATACGACCGCGCGGACTGGTGCCGCCAACTCGCCCTGGAATCCCCTGAGCCGCCCCTCGTGGAATGCGGTGCCCGGCACATTTTCTAATGGACCCGCTTTCAACGCTGGCCAACCAATCGTTCCCGGGCCCGGCACTTTCGCTAGTAGCACATTGAACGGTGGCGGAAACGTCGGGCTGAACGGCAGCGCCAACGGAGGATTCAACGGCGGATTCGGCAACGCGCCGGCCGCGGACTCAGTGGGCTTTGGCATCGGTCCCGATCCGGCTCCGTTTACCGCTCCGTTGTCCGGCGGCGGCCGATGGGGCGGCGAATCGCTTTTGCCCGAGCGGCCACGACTCGAGTTTGAAACGCCCGAGGACGCGGCCGAATCGCGCCGCCTGCGACTGAACGAACCGGCTGGCTTACCTAGCCGTGGACTCGGCG
Source organism: Planctomycetota bacterium (assembly GCA_046074805.1). Classification (GTDB taxonomy): domain Bacteria; phylum Planctomycetota; class Planctomycetia; order Pirellulales; family Pirellulaceae; genus CAIXSC01. Next base: position 1,681 of record JBJTOW010000331.1, read on the forward strand.
GAGGTTTTTCAGGCACTGCGGGCAACGGCGGTTTCGGCACCCTCCCCCGATCGTCGAGCGGACCGGGATTTCAAACCTTCAGTCCGCAGGGAGCCGGGGCGTTCATGGGAAGTGGCCCCGTTGCTCCAACTCTACCGGGGCAACCCGCGACAGCCGGGCCTCCAAGTTTGCCTCCGAACACGCCATCCGCGTTCCCAGGTTCGTCGTGGGACGCCAATCGCGGGTCTGGCATTATGGTTCGACCACCGTCTATCAGCTTGGCCGCGCCGGGCCGCGATTCCGCGAGGGACAACTACAACGCCACCGGTGTGGACCAAGGAGGATTCCCGAACACCCGTGGAACCGCTGCAACTGGTTTCGGAAACACCAGCCTCGATTCAGGACGACCTCCGGCCACCAATGTCGCCGGTAATCGGCCGCCGGCCCGCGCGGAGATTAGCCGTGGATCGAGCCAACCAGCGGCGTTTGTGAATTCTCCCACCGACAAAATATGGTGGCCGCTGACGATGACCGTGCTGCTGCTCTTCGGTTCGCTTGGCGGAAACTTCTACCTCGGCTGGCTCGCGATGGACTTTTATCGCCGCTACCGGGAATGCGCTTGGCAACTGCGAACGGGCCCGTAGCGTTATCGTCGCAACTCAACGCGGTCTTGCCGGGCCGTGGTCGCCATCGCTGGCGGGAGCGGCAACGCGTCCCGTCGCGGCCACTGCGTTCCGTAGAGCGCATGCAACGCCGCGTGAGGATCGGTGGCCACTGGTCGATCTGAACCTTCTGAGCCGAGAGTGGCGATCCGCGCCGCGTTCTCTCTGGGTGCCATGTTGGCGGCAGCCACCGCTGCACCTCGAGCCACCGTTGCCGCGACAACCTGCTCACCGCAAGCGGCAATCGTCGATCCGTCGACGCGGGTCCATTTCCACTCGCCGACCGGCAGCCCACAGGCGAAAACACCGCGAACCCGCTCCTGACCGCTTGGGCGCCACCAAATCCACTCACCCTCGGCGTGGCCATCGACAAAATCGCCGCTCGCCGCTTTTTGACCCTGAGCGAACCACCAAGTATGCGTGCCCATCGGCAAGTCATGCTCGAAGGCCCCATGCCGCGCGATCTGGCCGTTGGCGTGCCAAAGCGCCGTGATCCCGTGGCGTTCGTCATGTCCCTGCTGACGATGCTCGGCCCGCTGCGAACTCCACCAATCGTCACGCCCGTCCAACAGCAAAGGCGCGGTGAGCAGCGTGACGGACATGCGCCGTTGTCCACCAGCGTAGGCCGCCGTCTGCATCACGATTTCCCGCGCGTCGTCGAATCCACGTCGGAACAGTTCCTCGCCACCGACGTTCCAGCGGACGAGCTCCCCGCTTAACCGCCCCATCCGATACTCGGCTTGCTGCGATTTGCGTCCGCTCGCGAACCACCATTCAGCCAAACCGTCTCGTTCGCCCACCGCATAGCGAACTGCACTGGCGAGACGCCCGCGAGCATCCGTGATTTTCCAGACTCCGTGCAACTTTCCGTCTCGAAAGCCCGCTTCGGAAAGGAATGGCGGATCAAAGCCCGCGTAATGCGAATCGCGCAGTGTTGGCGAATCCTCGACTGTATGCATCCGTCGCCAACGGCCCTCGCGCAAGCCGTTCACGAACTCCCCGTCAGCGACGAGGCGCCCCGCCATGTCCCACCATTGCCAAGCGCCATGCAATTGCTTCCCGCCCGCCGAGTCTCGGCGCACGTGCCGGATGATCCGCACGCTTCCATCGGGATGGAAATCCTTTTCCTCAGTCGCTGACGGGGTCTCCTTTGCCGACGCCAAGAGCCAAGCCTGGGACCCGAATGCCATGAGCAGCCCAGTTACGGCGCCCCACCACCGCCCACTGTTCCTGCGCGACATAGCCGATCCCCCATCGAATCTTCGATGACCTCGGCTTTCTTAATCGG
>JBJTOW010000332.1:0-2733 GCA_046074805.1 Planctomycetota bacterium
AATCCACCGAATCAGTCTAAGCTCGGCACGGGTCAAACCGCTGGCGTAGTCGCGCCAGCGCCCAATAACGCCACAGTGGCCTCCGCAAGGCCGTAAGTCGTTCGTCGTTTCCAACCAAGCACGGGTTTTCCCACACGTTCCAATAGCGCGAATCGCTTCGACCTTCCGCGGCGAAAGGATGCTGGCCATGAAGAAAATCAAGTTCAACCTGGGTGAGGGTGGTTGGAAGGGATTCATGCTTCTCCACGTGGAGAAGCTGGTCTTGGGCGTCGTCACGCTGCTCGTCGCGTTCTTTGTCTACAGCGGCTACCAGCGGGAGGGCTACAGCAAGGGCGATCCGGCCGACATGATGCGGAAGTCGGATGAGGCCTTGCAGCACGTCAACCAGGTCGATCACTCGATTCAGATCTTCAAATCCGAAAACCGAGACCAAGTGTCCAACTATCCGCAGCTTGTGGATAAGAGCCGACGGGCGATACCGGCCGGTGATTACGCAGTGCCGATTCTCGATCCGCCCCGCTTCCCGCCGACGCGCCTTCGCCAGGATCCGCAATTGTTCGCTGCGGAAAAGGTCGAGGCCGATGGATTTTTGGTGGCTGTCTACGAGACCCCCGAAGACGAAGAGGATCCGTTCAAGGCGGACAAGGCGGGTACGCTCGTTCGGCGAGTGACCGAAAAGAAAAAGGTTGCGAAGAAGACCGACAACGCGGCCGCTCCAGGCATGGAAATGCCTGGCATGCCTGGGATGCCGGGAATGCCCGGGCCGGGCGGCGGGAAAGGCAAGACGGGCAAAGGTGGTATGCCACCCGCAATGCCAGGAATGGCGCCGATGGGAGAAGGCGGTGACCCGTTCGGCGGTGGAGGTCCAGGAATGCCCGGTGGCATGCCGGGAATGCCGGGAATGGGAGGTATCGGAGCGTCGGTTAGCCCTGATTACATCGAGCGATTCGTACACGGATTCCGGCCTGGGGCGACAGGCGGGGCGATGATGCAAGGCCCCGGCATGGAAGGAATGCCCGGCGGTGGCGGCGCTGCGGCCACGGGTGGCGGAACCCGTGGTATCAGTCGCTACGTCGTGGCTGTGCGGGCGGTGATTCCACACAAAAAGATCTTCGATGAATACCAATCCACACTGGCGGAAGCTCAAGGCTATGAACCCTCGCGGGACATGCCGATTTACTTGAATTACATCGTGCAGCGAGCCGAAGTGGGCGACGACCCGAACGCGCCGCTAATGTGGCGTTCCCTCAATTACACCGAGAAGGCGCAGGAGCGAATTCAGGCCCGCATGCAGGGTTGGGGGGGCTTCGCCACGGAAGTCGCCGACATGCGGTACGTCGATCCCGTGCTGACACAAACGATTCCGCCCGCACTGATGTTGGACTCGTCTCGGTTGGCCCTGCACAGCGAAGTGCCTCGAGCGAGCCTTGCGTTCGCGACGGATGCCGCCACCAAAGGGCCTGGTAAACGGCCCAAGGCAGGCGACGCTGACGAGACGGCCGATGGCGCTGGCGGCGATGCGCCAGGCATGCCGGCCATGCCTGGAATGGCGGGCAAAGCTGGAATGGGCGGCGGAATGCCAGGGATGCCGGGAATGGCTGGCATGCAAGGCATGGGGCGTCCGGGGATGAGCCCACCGGGCGGTGCGGGAATGGCACCGGGAATGGCTCCCGGTATGGCCCCGGGGAAAATGGGTGGCGCTCCGATGATGCCCGGACCGGGCATGCCAGGTGCCGGTATGCCGGGTGCCGGTATGCCGGGCGAAGGGATGGCTGGAATGCCGGGAATGCCGGGCATGGGCATCGATCCATCACAAATGGATGCCGCCAAGTACAAGCTGATTCGGTTCTTTGATTTTGATGTGGACCCGCTCAAGAAGTACCGCTATCGCGTTCAGGTCCTCATCGAAGACCCAAACCGTCCGCAAGATCCGGCGTACGCGCCTGATCCCCGAACCCTTGCCGTCGCCGTTGCGCAGCGAGTGAAGGCCGCCGAAGAAGCGGATGCCGCCAAGTCGACTCGAAAATATTGGCGGGAAACGGAATGGAGCGAGCCAAGCGCGGTCGTCTCCCTGCCGACAACAGAGCGGTTCTTGGGCGGCGAAGTCTTTGCTGGCCGTGTTTTGGAGATAAGTGTTGGCGGGGACAAGTTGGCACCGCCGATCGTGGTGCCGATGGAAGAGCCGGCGGCTAGCGTGTATCCCATCGTCTGGGATGCCGCTCGCGCGCTCGAAAAGCCTGGCAATCCCGATCTACCCGAAGACACCAAAAAGGACATCGAAAAGCCAACCGCCTACCGTGGCACTGTGCTCTCGTTCCGAAAAGACACACAGGTTTTGCGTCCCGATACACTGGAAGTCAAACTGTTTGAAAAGCACTCGTTTAGGACTGGCGCGGTCGTGGTCGACCTCCGTCCGAGCGAGCCGGTACGGGATGGTGTCAGGAAACCCGGCGAGGCCAAGGAACCGCTCAAATCGGCCGGCGAAGTGCTGCTTCTCGACCGTAACGGACAGTTGATTGCCCGCAATGAACTCGATGACGATGAGGACGTCCGGCGTTTGATGTTCCGTGACGAGGGAGCCGCGCCAGTGGACGCCGCTGGCGGCGACGGCATGATGCCCGGTGGGATGATGCCGGGCGGTATGATGCCGGGAACGATGCCCGGCGGCATGCCCGGAATGCCAGGTATGCCCGGTCCTGGAGGTGAAGGGAAGACGGGTAAGGGCGGTCGAGG
>JBJTOW010000333.1:0-3600 GCA_046074805.1 Planctomycetota bacterium
GTCCGGGCTCATTTCGCTTGCGGCGTTGCTAGTCGAGCGTCTCGGTGCCGAGTCTCTCGGTGCGTCACCGGGCGGCTTGGGCCGCTCCGCTCGTTATGGGGTTGGCGTCAGGCCGGTGAGAGTCCCGGTGCTCGATCCGAATCGATCGGTTTCCATGCCCAGTTTCTGCAACATACTGACGAACAGATTGCTCAGCGGCGGATGATTGTTCTCGTCGAACGCCAAATGCTGGCCATGGCGGAAACCGCCACCCGCGAACAGCACCGGTAGATTCTTGACGCTGTGCTTTCCCGCGTCGCCCAGATTGCTACTGAAGAAGACCATCGTGCGGTCGAGCAACGTGCCGTCCGACTCGCGGGTCGCTCGCAGTTGGCCAAGAAAGTCGCGGACTGTCTTCAGTTTTTCGATTTCCAGCGTCTTCAGCTGGGCGATCTTTCCAGGGTCTTTACCGTGATGCGACAAGTTATGATGGCCTTGGTTGACACCGGCGATCGGCGGCACGCTGCTGGTTCCCAACAGCTGAAGCGTGACGATGCGCGACGAGTCGGTTTGCAAAGCCAAATGGATCAGGTCGAACCAAACTCGCGATTTCCCGACAAGATCAGCGCTGTTGGCGACATTCGTTGGTGGTTTCGCGTCGACCTTGGGCTTAGGGCGACGCGACCAAGCCTCCAATTGCTCGAGCCGTCGCTCAAGCTCGCGGACACTCGTGAAGTACTCCTCCAGCTTCTCGCGATCTTCAGGGCTGGAATCGCGTTGCAGGCGGCGGGCCTCCCGACGGACGGCGTCCAGAACGCTGCGGCCGTCGGCCAGTTGCCGGGCCTGCGCGGCGACTTCCTCGGGGCGTCCGTCCAGGAAAAGTTTCGCGAAGACGCTCGACGGCCAAGACTCGGACGGAACGGGCGCGCCGCTGCGAGTCCAGGATAATCCGAAGCCCTCGCACGACAACGATAGCGAGGGAAAGCGAGTCGCGCCGAAGAGGTGTTCCGCCGCGACTTGGTCCACAGACACACTGTTCTTGAATCCAGCGCGCCGCTCCGGATGCGGAGCAGCTGTGAGAAAACTGTAATTCGAATCGTGGCTCGGACCAACATCGGGATGCGCTAGTCCGGAAATCACTGTGAAATCGTCCCGGAAGTCGCTGAGCACTTCCAGGTAGGGCGACAACGCATAGTCGCGGCCAGCCGTTTGCGGGAAGAAATTCGGCGGATGCAGTCCCAGCGGCGTGTTGATAAACACCATGCGGCGCGGCGAGGGTTCGGCAGGCTTGCCCCAGGCCGGACGCGCTCCCAGCGAATCCAAAAGTGGCAGTGCCAGCGCTACGCCGCCCGCGCGTAAGAACCGGCGACGTCCGGGGCGACTGCCAGTTTTCGAAAGCCAGGATGAGCATGTTCGCCAGTCACTCGAGCCCATGGAATCTTCTCCAGGCAGGATGGCCCGTGCCATTATTTGTGTCGGAATAAATCGCTCTGTACGACCTCGTGGATCAGCGAGCGGACGCCATAGCCACCCTCCCGCGTTCTTGCGACGATCGCGGAGACCTCGTCATGCTCGGCCCGCGTCGGCGCCCGGCCAGTTCCATACGCGACGAGTCGGTTGACGAAGGCCCGCGCAATCGCGGCCTCATCCCGCAACAGCAGTCGCTTGAACTCGCGAACATCCGCGAACGCAGGTCCTTCCGGCCATTCACCACTTGAGTCGACCGGTTTGCCGCGATGATACGGCATGCGGCGGCCATCAATGGTCACCGGGTCGCCATGACCCGTCACGCGGTAACGGTCGCGCCAGCCGCCAATGCAGTCGAAACTCTCCAGCGCGAAACCGGGCGGATCGATTCGGCGATGGCATACGGCGCACGAAGCGTCGGCGCGGTGTTTCGCCAGTTGCTCGCGGATCGTCGATGCGCCGCGGATGTCGGGATCGATCGCGGCGATATTCTCCGGCGGAGGCGGAGCTGGGGCGCCGAGTATCCTGTCGAGCACCCAGGCGCCACGAACCACGGGAGACGTCGTTGTGCCGTTCGCGGTGACCTTGAGCACGCTTGCCATGGTCAGCAGTCCTCCGCGGTGGCTTTCCACCGGCAAGTTAACTCGCTGGAACTCCCAACCAGCTGGACCCTCCATTCCATAATGCCTCGACAAGCGTCCGTTGAGAAACGTGAAGTCGGCGTTGATGAATTGAGCCACACCCAAGTCGCGCCGTATCAATTCCTCGAAGTAAAGCTCTGTTTCCCGTATCATCGACACTTTGAGCAAGTGATCGTATTCAGGGTACAGCAGATGGCTCGGCTCGGTCGCATCAATGTCGCGAAGCCCCAGCCACTGGCCCGCGAAGTTTTCCGTCAACGCCGAGGCGCGGGGATGATTCAGCAACCGCTCGACTTGGCTGCGTAGCGTCGTGGAATCGCCCAGCTTTCCACGTTCCGCCCATTCAAGCAGCTCGTCGTCTGGCATGCTGCTCCAGAGGAAATAGCTCAGTCGCGTCGCGAGCGCGGCGTCGTCTAGCCGGCCCGGCCGTTCCCGCAAAAACAGAAACTCGGGCGCGACCAGCACACCTTTGTACGCCGCCCGCATCGCCTGTTCGAAAGTCGCTCCTTCCGCCGCGCGCTGCTCGAAGATTTCGAGAAACGGCGCGGCGTCGGCGGGCAGTAGCGATCGGCGGAAAGCGCGACGGGTAAACGCCAGCAACAATCGCTCGGCGTCGGCTCGGGGCGATTCGGCGACCACTTCGACGCGGTCGCGGAAGTTAGGCACGCCGGCTGGCCGACGTGGAAGATCGCCGAAAAGCCTCCGATGGCTAACAGGCGGCCACGTGTCGTTCAGTGGTCCTTCGATTTCCACGTAGTCGACGGTCAAGCCGGGGCCGGGCCACTCCTTGCCTCCCTGTTGCTTCACCGTGTTCGCATGCGCCAATCCATAGGGCAGCATGCCGATCGTCGTGCGCGGCTCCATCCAACGCTCAAACTCGATGATCTTCGGCTCGCCAGGCAAGGCGTCGAAATAGCCGATCAGCCCACTCTTGCCGGTCAGCCGAGTGCCGCTGGCGGTGACACGAAAGGTGACCGGCTTACCGTCGCTCTGCGTGGCTGACGCGGCGATGCGAAAACGATACAAGCCGGCTTCGGAAGGATAAAACGGCGATACGCTAACGTTATGCCACTCGGAAGAGCAGAAGCAGGTGACTTCGCCTTTGTCGCCGAATCGATAGACGTCTTCGGTGGTGCCCCGCACCGGATGGCCGTCCTTCAGACTGTACCGCTTATTCGTGGAGGTTGGCGCGGCGGGGCGGTTGGCGATGGCCAACTCCAAGGCGCTGTCGGCCGCTTCGAGATATTTTTCGAGCAGGAACGAGGAGGTGTGATTGGCGGCGCTTGCGTTATCGAAACCGTCGGCGACGCCATCGGGGGGAAGCGAGTCACGCAGTTTGGCGCGAACGCCCAACAGGTCGTTGATTGTGTTTTCGTACTCGTTGCGGTTCAAACGCCGCAAGGGAACGCGGCCCAACGCCGCGCGTCGCTCACGTTCCACCCGCTGAAGTTGTTCAGCCAGCGAACGCAGCGGACCGATGACAGTCGCCGCATCAGGGACGGGCGAGCCAGCC
>JBJTOW010000334.1:0-5071 GCA_046074805.1 Planctomycetota bacterium
AAGCCATGGGAGAATCGGAGTTGGCACGCCGTTCGCTGTGCCGTTAGAACATACCGCCACCGCCCATGCCGCCTCCACCGCCGCCGCCCATACCGCCACCACCACCTCCTCCGCTCATCATATAGGCCTGAGCGGCGCGGGTCGCTTCCATATCGATGCCGAACGAAGGGGCGACAATCACGCGTTCGTCCGCGTCGGGAACTCCGAGGGCCGTAAGCACGGCGACCACGGTGCGGCGTCGGCGGGCGTCGAGATCGTCGTTGTAATGCACCGGATAGCCGAATTCGGTGCCTGGCCGTGAGCTCGATTGGCTGCGTTCCACGACCACCGGATAGCGGTCGCCGCGTTTCAAATTCAGGGCCAGCTGACGCAGGTGCTCCTCACCGTACTCATTCAGCCGCCAGCCGCCCGGATTATCGCCTTCCTTCGTGGTGCGGTTGATTTCGAATTCATGCACGTGAATCACGTACTTGATCGCTTCCGCATTCTCTTCCTGGGTCTTGAAGATTTCGTCCACCACAACGCCCAAGGGCGGAGGCGGTGTGACATCGGCATGATTGGCACAGCCAGCTATGCCGAGACTGGCGGGCCAAGCCCCGAGCCAGATGCCAGTGCGGAGCCAGAAGCGAGTGTTTCGAGTGCCCATGGGTCATCATCCGTGAATCGTGACGGCGGGAACGTACTGGCTATCGCGGTTCGGCCGGATTCGCGGATTGCGCCGGCGGCCGCGTCTCTTCGATTTATTCGGAAAGCCCGCTGGGGCCCTTCACGTAAAAACTTTGTTCGGCGGAGAATCCTTGGCTGGACTTGCGTGAGGCGTGTGAACCCTTCCAGCTTTCGAGCAGCACGTGTTGCTTCCAGCTTGAGTACCGTGTGCTGCGGTGCTGGGCACTCGGCAGACCTTCGTACTGTTGCAGGAAGAAGAACGCGGCGTCGGTCGGTTCGTTGACATCCATTCCGGGCAAAATGAGTGGCACTTGCTCTTTTTCGAGCGGATGGATCAGTTCGGTGCTGACCAGCACGACCAGTTCCGTTTCGTCCCGCTTCTTGCTTTGGCTGCCGAACAAGCCGCCGACAAGCGGGATGTCGCCGATGTAGGGAATCCGGCCCCTCGAGCCCTGTTGTTCGTCCTGAATCAAACCGGCGAGGGCCAGCCACTGTCCTTCCCGCAGATCCACCGTGGTAGACACCGAACGCGTGTTGAGCACGGGGGAACCGTTGATGGTGCCACCGGCCATAGAACTGAAGGACGGCGACACGGTCAGCCGCACGCGATCCTTGTCAAGGATCGTTGGCGTGAACGACAACATCGTTCCAAATCCCTTAAACGATGTCGACACGGCGCCGATTCCGTCCACCCCCACAGCCGTAGGCACCGCGAACTCGCCACCCGCCATGAAGGTCGCCGTGCGGCCGTTCATCGCGACGATCGTCGGTTCGGCGAGGATTTTGCCGTAGCCGTTCGAGGCGAACGCGGACATGAATAGCTTGTAGTCGCCGCCGCTGAGGATGGCCGCGATATTCGCGCCGCCGGCCAGGGTTCCGATGTTCAAGTCCCACTTGTTCGCAACGAAGTCGAAGCCGAAGCCGGCCTCCCGCAGGGAGCTGCGAGTCACATCGGCGACCCGCACTTTCAAGAGAATCTGCTGCTCGCCGGGGATATTCATCAGGTTGATCATTTGGAGCGCTGGCAGCCGGGATGAAGTCGACGACCTGATGCTGGCGCCCGCGTTGATCATGCCGCCCATGCCGCCGCCTCCCTGCGCGGCACCCATGCCAGCGCCGAGAATCGAGAGGATCTCCGCCGACTCGCGTGTGTCCCGGGGTTGGCCACGCACGATCAATTTGTCGCCAACCGGAATCAAGCGGACCTGGCTATTCGGAAACAATTCGTTGATCCGCCGCTCCATCCGAGCGTACTCGAATTCCAACTGCTGCAATTCGCCTTCGTTTTCCGAGACTTGGATCAGATACCGCAGGCGCCGCTCGATGCCGTTGTCGTCCTTGAACCACAGCGTCATCGTCGTTTCGCCGGGCTGCATCCCCACTAACTCGAACTCGCTCGCCGAGTATTCGACGATGTCGACGAATCCCGGATTGGTGATGGCGATTCGCGTCACGGGAACGCGCGTCCGCACGATCTTCGACCGTTGCGGGGAAATCCGGAAAATCAACTCCGGATGTAAGACTTCCTCGATGAGGCTGGATTCCTTCATCAAGACGACTTCCGACGGCTTCTCCAGCCGCTTTTGGTCGGCGGGCGTCGGCAGGTCGGCGAGCAGCTGTGCGAAAACCGGCGCGGGCACAAGTCCCAACGTCAGCCCCACGAGCGCTTTCACTGACTTCCAAAGGTTTTTCCGTGCTCGAAGTGAGCTGACAGTCTGGCTTTTCATGGTTGGATCGCGTCCCTCGCGAACAAGAACCGGTTCCACCGCGGCCTGACGCCTAGCTTGGGGGGGACGACAAGAGCGGCTTAGTCCTTACTTCGTCGTTACCGTTGCGCCGACTTTAACGAAGAACGGGGTTTCAGCGGCTGTAGCGGCTTTGGCGGCGATCGTTGGCTTGAGCGGGCTCCGCATCGTTCAGCCTGCGAAGCATCGGACATGCCATGTACGCCGATTGCGCTGCGAGGCAAACACGCGGCAAAAACGCCGCGCAACAAAAACGGCGGCCAGAGTGGCCGCCGTCTCGCATTTCCGACTGCGGGTATTGCGACGGACTAGGAAGTCAGTCGTACCCAGAAATTTAGGATGGGCAACGCACTAGTCCCACCACCACCGCTTGGCGTCGATCTTCGCCGTGTCGATCTTGGCTCGAGCGGCCGCCACAGTGCCTTCCGTGTCCTTGCGGAGGCTTCCCGGCGACAGGGCTTGGCGCGGTTGAATGTTCACGCCGCCGCCGATGGGCGTCATGAGACGGTTTCCCTTCCAAACGACATTCACGGCCGATTCGACCTGCCGGGGCACCAAATGCGTTTCGACCGGGAAACGGTTTTCATCGCCCAGGACTTCCAGGCTCCAAGCCGCTTGGCCATAGAAATCACGTTGCTGGATGTAGGCGGAGGCGATCGCTAAGTCGATCAAGTTACGCATCTGGGCGTAAACAGGCGACTTCTTCGCCAGTTCGCCATATTTTTCCGTGAACTGCCGGACGAACTGCTGGCTGGCTGCGTTCCCGCCGCCCGCGTTGTCGACCCGAGCGCCCTCGGCCGTGACTCGCTCGCTTTCCCCAATCAAACGCACGCCGTCGCCGACCAGTTCCATGGCGAACCCGTCCTCCGTCGCCATCACGCATTCATAATTTGGCGTGAAGTACCAGCGTTCCAAGGCGTTCCGTGCCACCTGGGCCGGATTGGCCCGCGACACGTAGCTTTCGATCTTCACCGGAGGCGTTTCGAGACCAATACCAATCAGTTTCATCCGGTAGTCGGCTTCGACGAGAACTTGGGCGAAGTGGGTAGTCGGGGCGACTCCGCGGATGGACACTTCTTGAACGCCAAGGCTCTCTTTCAAACCGAGCGCGATTCGCTGAGCGTCGCCGGGCACGATCGGGCCGAGTTGCCGCAGGAACTGCTGCATACGGGCCAAACCTTCCTTGGTCGGATCGATTGAGACGCTGATGACCTGCGCCCCGGCGCCCGATGGCGGGAAAGCTCGCAGGGCGACCGCGAGATCTTGCAATTCCAGAACGGCGGCCCCTGATTGCAGGCCGACAACCCGGCCAGCGAGGTCGGGCATGAACCCTTCAGCGGGTCCTTCGATCACCACGTCTTTGGTTTCGGGGTAGTAGAACACGTGGCGGACGCGGGTTAGTCCTGCCAAGTACTTCATCTCTTCGGTTGGCGACTTGCCTTCCGCCAGCAGTTCGCCGAGCCGCTTTTCGAGCCGCGTCAGCGAAACCTTGCGAGAATCGCTTTCACGGGCCAAATCGGCCGGCAGCATGGCGCGGGCAGCTTCGGCGCGCCGCTTCGACAGCAAGCCGCCCGGATCGGCGACCAGCCGCTTTCGGAGCACGCCCTGGGCGTCGATGTCAACGCCGGCGACACCCTGAGTAGCACCGCCGCCACCGGTGCCTTGCGCGACGACAACCGGGGCACCGCCCCAGCAGCCAACCCAAAGGGCGGCCAAAAGAGCTGGCAAAAGTCTGCTTGAATTGCGGAAGATCAAGGTCACGGCGTTATCTCGCTTGACGAAGGACAAAGCGACTCAAAACCCACTAGCGCACAATCCACCAAGACATCCTAGTTGGCGGATTAGCGAGTCGCAAAGAATCGGCGCGAAAATCCGGTGCGCCGAGCCTTGCGTGGCGACGGCGGTTCGGAATGGAACGGTTTCGACGATCGGCTAGCCCTTGCGGGCCGAGCGGAAATTGCCTCGGCCGCCGCCGTTTCCGCCACCTCCCGAGCTGGGTTTGGGAGGGGCCGTAATGCGTCGGACATTGCCCGGTCCAAGCAGTTCGTCGAGGCGCCGTTGCAGTTCCGGATTGATCTCCAAACGCACCGAATTGGCTTTCAGCCGCACTCGGCAACCATCGCGAAGTTGCAGCAGCAATTCCAAATCGCGTTGGCCAGGATAGCCCCGCACCACTTCGCGGATCTTGGACAGCATTTCGGGGCCGTGTCGAGTCTCATCGACCCGCACCATCATGCCGGTCGTATATCGCGCGTGCAATTCGCTGATCGGAATCAGCTCGTTGACGATCAAGTTCGCCTCGTCGCCGCCGCGTCGGTCGAGCACCCCGCGGGCGACCAGAATCGCGTCCGGCTGCACCAGTTGTCCGAAGTTCACGAAGTCGTCCGGCCAGAGGATGCACCGGATCGCGCCGGCGGTGTCCTCCAGATCGAACATCGCGTATCGCGTGGGGGCTCCGGGCCGGCTGTTCTTGGTGTTCGTGATTTTGATCGACGACAACATACCGCCCAGAAACACTTCCATCCGGTCGGGCAATTCCGCCAACTTGTCGGTGGTATGCGAGCAGAATTCGGACAGCATCGCCGCGTATTCGCTCAGCGGATGGCTGGAAAGGTAATAGCCGAGCACTTCCTTTTCCATCGCCAGCCGCTCGCGTTCCT
>JBJTOW010000335.1:0-3396 GCA_046074805.1 Planctomycetota bacterium
CTTGAAGACCGTGGTTACGCCGGTCTCGTTCTGAGCATAGATGTTTCCGTTGGCGAATACCAGCGAAGCCGAGTACCCGCCGGCGATTCTTTGCTGCCAGACCTGTTCACCGTTCTTGGCGGTCCGGCAGGTCAGCACTCCGCCATCGCTAACCGTGTACAGGTAATCGTCCACCAGCAACGGCGAGGGGTTGTGCGGTGCCCCACGCTTCTCCTGCCAGGCGACATGCGAGTCGGTCACATCGCCCTGGCCCGTGGGGCGGATGGCGTACATGGCCGGAGTGTTGTATCCGGAACTAACGAACACCAGGCCATGCCCGTAGACTGGCCGCGGAACATTGGAATACCCTCCAGGGTAGCGAACCTTCCACAACTCCTTGCCGCTGGCGGCTTCATACCCATACACCCATTCGGCACCGGTACTGACGATTTGATCCTGGCCATCTACCTTGATCACCAACGGCGTGGAATAGGCCTTTGATCCGTTGCGCTTGGTTTCCCACTTCAACTTGCCAGTGGTCTTGTCCAGCGCGGCTATGAACTGACGATCCGTGCCGTCGCAGTTGAACAGCAGCAGATCCTTGTAAACTACAGGCGACCGCATTGTCGCGGAGCACCGTCGTATTGGTCGCCCCTGCGGCTTTGGTCGCCGGTAATGGCGGCAAGGCGAGACCGCCCAAGGCGAGACTGACGACGCGAAACAACGATCGGCGAGAAAGTCCGCGACGATTATCCATGAAGCTCCACATAAGGACTGATTTTCTGTCTTGTGTTAGGAGCCTTTGGCGGGCATGGTTCGATAGAGGAACGACTCAGAAGACAACAAAGAAACGAGGAGGGATTTGAAGCTGCCGCCGTTTTCCACGTACGCCCGGTCGGCCTCTTGCAACGTTGGCGCGTCGCCGGGCGTTTCATTGCGGCCCAGGAAGAAGCGAAACGCATGGCGAATGAACACCTGCCGCACCCGCTCCGAGTCGGCGAGGCGGCGCGACATTTCCATCGCGTCCTTGACTGGTCCGTCGAGTTTCGGGTCGCCGCTGTGCAGGATGAATCCCGTCGTATCCAGCGGTGCTTCGCGATAGATCTTCGCCTTCTTGTCTTTCGCCGACTTCATCGCTTCCAGATCGAGCACTGGCTCGGCGGTTCGCATGAAGCCGTAATGATCGATGTGCTCGAACGGCGTACCGAGATCGTCCATGCGATAATGGCATTTCCAACAGGCAGCCGCTCGCGTGACCATTTGCCGCTCGCGCAAGGTGCGGTGCGGATCTTCCGGCACCATCGCAGCTACGTTGATCGGCAGATCCGGCACGCGGCCACCCAGCATACGCTCGCGCACCCAGCGGCCGCGACGCACGATGTCGTTATCAAAATTTGTCGACCAGGCGACCAGCCAACTTGGCTGCATCAGGATGCCGATACCATTTCCGGTTGCGGGATTGGAATCCTTTTTTGCGGTCCGTTTTTCGGCGAGTTTCGGCGGAAGAGCGCGGGAGAGTTGATTCGACGAGGCGTCGTTGAGGATCGGGCCGGCGCCTCCATCAAGAAGTTCATGGCTCGTGAACGTCGATGACGTCAGAAGCTCTTTCAAGACATCCCGATCCTCGCCCAGAATGTTCACCACGAAAGAGTCGGTGTCCGCGACATAACGACTCGCATCGTAGTAGATGCCTCGACGCGACAAATGAAAGGGAAACGGATCCTTGAAGACGTCGGTCGCGCGGTAGTAATCGAAATACTCGCGGAAGAACCAGAGCACACGCGATTTGCCGAGCTTGGGGTCGCTGAGAATGCCGCGCACCGCGCCGGCGACCTCCTCGCGCGTCGTGAGTTTGCCCTGGGCAGCGACGGACAAAAGCCCCAGGTCCCTTTTGGTGGAGAGTGCAAGGCTGATTGCGATCGCGGTTTCGCGCGGCGACAGCATGCGAACGCCAGGCCGCACCTCCGCGCCGAGGCCGACCTCGAAGCGCAAGATCGCCTCGGGCGTCATGAGCGGCGCCATGAGGATCGTCTTGCCCGCCAACGCATAATCGCCTCCCTTGGCCACGTCCTTGTACAGTTCTAGCAGGCTTTCCAGTTCCTTCTCGTCGGGCGTCCGAGAGAGGATCGCCTGATACTGCTGATTCAGCGCCTTCACCAATTCATCGCGATTCGCCGCCACCTTGGGGTGCATTAACGGTGCGAACGGTCCGAATCCCTGCCGAACGCGATCGCCTTCTTCGAGATGCTTGCGTTCCTCCGCGGTCGCGGCTTTCATTCGACCTTCGCTGGGCCAAAGCGCCTCTTTGCCAAACTCAGGGTTTGCGACGAGGTTGACGATCGTATGGCCACGCACCTGAGCCAGCACGACTTGCTCGGCGTTTAAAAGCAGCAGGCTGGTGGCGCCTTCATCGGGCGCGTAAAGCGCGGAGAAATCGCGAAAGCCCGCGTCATGAATCAGGCCGAATGGCTGTTGCAAGCCGTTGACACTGACCCCGAGAAACGACTTGGAATAGGCAGCCGGCGATAAACGCCAAAGCCGCGGGGCCGGCGGCACGCTCGGTCCGCGCGGTCCGCCGAAGAGAATCGCGTGCGGCAGACGATTGCCGTCCACCGGTTTTTCCTCGACCGCGTAGTGGGTCAGCGGACCCTTGACGGGCGCGTCGAGTTGCGACACGATCCACTGGGCCACACTCGCCGACTCGGCAGGATCGGGGCGGTCCTCTACGGACGGCGGCATGTCGCCGGCGCGCAGCCGTTCCAAGATTGACGCATAAGCGACACGACCCGGGATGGTGTCGAAGGACAACTTGTCCATCGCGAAATTGCCTTCCTTGCTATTTCCATTGTGGCAATCCACGCAATGCGATTCGAGGAAGGCCTGGGCGGATTTCATGTCGGCGGATCGATTCTTCGCGTTCGCGGACCAGGCACGATATTTGTCCGAAAGTCCGATCTTGGGATTCGTCTTGAGGGCCCGCGCCGCCCCCTCGGTGAGCGTCGCCAGTCCGGCGAGCGAGACGATGCCCCTATGCTGAGCCAGCGCCTTGGCTCCTTCCTCGGGAAGCGTCGTCAATCCGTCGAGAATCAGCCAATCCCCTTTGTGTTTGCCGAGCGATGTCGCGATTTCCGAGGATATCTCGGTCAATCCACTTAGCGACAGTCGGCCCTCTTGATGAGCGAACGCGGCGGCGGCGGTCTCCGACAACCGTTTCAGGCCATTGAGGGAGAGCGTGCCCGCACGGTGCATGGCGAGCTCTATCGACGACTCGTCCGCAAGCGATGTCAGGCCATCGAGCGTGAGATGGCCCTGGCGTTGCGACAGGGCCCTGGCAACGGCGGGACTGATCGCCATGAGCGCGGGAAGTTGCCCGTCCCAGTAGCGGGACGAGGCCAGCGCGGCGGCGGCCCTTTCGCT
>JBJTOW010000336.1:0-4332 GCA_046074805.1 Planctomycetota bacterium
GCTCGACGATGCCCGGACATTCGCCAAGTGGCTGAGCGACGACGATTCGGCCATCCGCTACTGGTCGGCCTTGGGTATCCGTATTCGCGGCGCCGCGGCCGTCGCCGCTACACGCGAGAGGCTACGGGCCGCGTGCGACGACACTTCGCCAGCCGTGCGGATTGAAGCCGCCTGGGGGCTAGCCGAGCACGGCGACGCTGCGGATCGCGTTCCGTCCCTCGAACGGCTAGCCGGACTGGCGGTCGCCCGTGAGCATGGCGTTTTGGTCGCCATGGCGGCGCTCAGCGCGATCGAAGCTTTAGGAAAAAAGGCCGAGCCGCTCCGCGACCGTCTGGCGAAACTCGACGCCGCGGGACCATCACCCGATCCCCGTTATAACAGTTACGTGCCGCGGCTATTGAAGAATCTTGGCAACCCGAATGTCGCCGAGTGACCGGTGGACGCATGCGGCACTAGGATGAATTGACAATGTCCAGCCGGCCAGTGTTTTCCCAGGAAGGGTTGAGGATCGCGGGCAATCGGTTGGCCGATCTATTGTCGCTAGCGATTGTCGGAGCCGTTTTGGCGGTGGTGGTGTTGGTGGCGCGGGAAGCGGCCGCGCCGCTCGAAGTCCGCCGCTCGATCGATCTTTCCTGGCGCGCGTTGCCCGGATACGCGGCGTTAAGTCTGGGACGTGGGTTCGCGGCTTACCTGCTATCGCTGGCGTTCACCTTGATCTACGGCACGATTGCGGTCCGGGTTCCACGGGCCGAACGGCTGATGATGCCGGCGCTCGATGTGTTCCAATCGGTGCCGGTGCTCGGCTTTCTTCCCGGATTGGTATTGGCGATGAGCCAATTGTTTCCGACTCGCGAAGCCGGCTTGGAGTTCGCGTCGATCGTGATGATCTTCACGGGGCAGGTTTGGAACATGGTGTTCAGCTATTTCGCCAGTGTCCGTGGCATCCCGCCACCGCTTCGCGAAGTCGCTCTGATTCACCGTTTGAGTGGCTGGCAGACGTTTCGTTCGCTGGAGGTGCCGGCGGCGATGATCGGGTTAATATGGAACTCGATGATGTCGATGGCAGGCGGCTGGTTTTTCTTGACAGTCACCGAATCCTTTACGCTGCGGAATCGGGATTATCGCCTGCCTGGAATCGGCTCTTATATGAATGAAGCGGTCGCGCGGGGCGATTGGCAAGCAATGGTGGCGGCGGTGGTCGCCATGACGATCCTGATTGTGGTGGTCGATCAATTCATCTGGCGGCCGCTGGCGGCCTGGAGCCAGCGTTTCAAAATGGAAGAGTCGGCAGGCGGCGTCGCGCCACGCTCGTGGGTGCTCGATATTCTGCGCCGGTCGCGGCTTTTCGCGACCGTGCGGCAGGGGAGCGCGATTGTCTATCGAAAAGCGGCCGCCGCCGTTTTGCGGATCACGGCTCATGTGAGCCGTATGGCAACGCGGAACCGCCACAGCCGCTCGACTGGTGGATTCTTGTGGCCAAGCGAACGGTTCAGCCCATGTCTGGTGTTTGGGCGGCGAGTTCTTGGTTGGCTAGCGGTTGGCGGAAGTTTATTGGGTCTTGGCTGGGGCGGGTGGCGACTGTTGGACATGCTTCACGACTTGCCGTTCTGGGCGACGGCGGACCGGGCGGGTTGGACTACCGTGGTGTCGGCCTTGGGCGCGACATTTCTCCGCACCGCCGCCGC
Organism: Planctomycetota bacterium; assembly: GCA_046074805.1. Classification (GTDB taxonomy): domain Bacteria; phylum Planctomycetota; class Planctomycetia; order Pirellulales; family Pirellulaceae; genus CAIXSC01. Next base: position 1,686 of record JBJTOW010000336.1, read on the forward strand.
CGTCTTACTCGGCGCGGCCTGGACGGTGCCTGTTGGCATCTGCGTCGGGTTGTCGCCCGGGTGGTCGCGGCGTTTGCAACCAGTGCTGCAGGTGTTGGCGAGTTTTCCGGCGCCGATGATGTTTCCGTTGGCGGCGGCGGCTTGGTCGCGGATCGGCTTGCCATTCAATTATGGTTGCGTGTTGCTCGCGATGCTGGGAACTCAGTGGTACATCCTGTTCAACGCGATCGCGGGCGCGCAGGCGATTCCCGCCGATTTACGCGAAGCGGCGCGGGCCTTCAGCCTGAGCTCCGGCGTATGTTGGAGGCGGTTGTACTTGCCGTGCGTTTTTCCTTTCTTGGTGACGGGGTTGGTGACGGCGGCTGGCGGCGCCTGGAATGCGGCGATTGTGTCCGAATATGTGGTCACGGCGGATGGCGTCCATGTCGCGTTCGGACTGGGATCGCTCATCAATCATGCCACGATCGCCGGGGACTTTCCGCTACTGGCGGCCAGCGTCGCGACGATGACCGGAGGCGTGATCGCGGTCAATCGATTTGTGTGGAAGCCGATGTGGCGGGTCGCCGAGCAGCGTTATCGGCTCGGGACATAACGCGGATTGTCCGCCAGGAGTTGACTCCATGCAGGGTAGAAGCGAAGTGCCCGATTCACGCGAGCCGTTGTTTGGGGCGCGTTCGCCCGCCACGGCCGATTCCCATCGCGGTGTTGAAGCCGCGATTGGAACGACCATGGGCGTGCCGCTGTGCGAAGCCAGCCACGTCTCGGTGTCATTTGGAGCCACGGGCGAAAGGCGAGTGCTTGCCGATGTGTCCGTGGCCGTCTACCCGGACGAAATCGCGGCTGTGCTCGGACCGAGCGGTTGTGGCAAAAGCACGCTCCTGCGAGTGCTCGCCGGCCTAATCCGCCCGAGTTCCGGCAAGGTGCTGGCGAAGGGCGAAACGCTCGACGGCGTATTGCCGGGTGTGTCGCTGGTGTTCCAATCGGTCGCGTTGTTTCCCTGGCTGACGGCGAAGCAAAACGTCGAGCTTGCGGTGGTGAATCGGCATGTGCCCGCCGCCGAACGCGAGAGGCTTGTCGAGCGGTCGCTAACGCTGGTCGGTTTGGCCGGAAACGAAGATTCGTTTCCGAGGGAACTTTCCGGCGGAATGAAACAACGGGTCGGAATCGCCCGAGCGCTGGCGAGTGAGCCCGAACTGTTGTGCATGGACGAACCGTTCAGCGCGTTGGACGTGTTCACCGCCGAGGGCCTGCGAGCCGAACTTTACAATTTGTGGACGGCTTCGCGCGCCGATCCGGCCAGTCACCAGCATTTGTCGCCGCTCCGGGGCATCCTGCTTGTTACGCATCTGATCGAAGAGGCGGTCTTTCTCGCTGATAGAATCATCGTGATGGGGGCGAATCCAGGGGTGATTCGGCAGATCGTGACGAATCACCTGCCGCATCCACGTGACAGCCAATCGGCGCCATTTCGCGACATGGTGCGACGGATTCACGACATCATCATCGCCGGCGGATCCGCTGGCCCCATCGATGGCGTCGCGGGAAACGTGGCACCCAGCGAACTCGAACCGGTGCCGGCGGTTCATATCGGAGAGATTCTCGGGTTGTTGGAGGTGGTCCATGACCATGCGGACAACATGAATATGTTCGCGCTCAATGAGCTGACCACGCGCGATTTCGGCCACACTTTAGCGATCGCGACCGCCGCCGAGATGCTCGACCTCGTCGACACGCCGAAGGAACGAGTTGTGCTCACGCCACTGGGTTTGGATGTGGTCGCTCAGCATGTCGGAGGCCGGAAAGCGATTGTGCGACGCCAATTGAGGCGGCTTGGCCTATTCCAGCTGGCATTGACGATGCTGCGAGCCGCCCCAACCGGGCACCTGGACCGCGGCGAGTTTGAACAGGTGTTGGCGGAGAAAATTCCCGACCACCACGGTTCCGCTCTGTTTGAAACCCTGATGGACTGGGGGCGCTTCGCGGAATTGCTGTCGTTCGACCCCTCAGTGGGCCAAATGACTTTGGGCACGGCCGCCGAAGAGACGCTCGACGCCGAGTAAGCCCGCGGAGCAAGTGGCTCGGAGTCGTGGCTGTAGCTTCCAAGCTCCCGCTGCCTGCGTTTAGGAATTTTTGAGGTCGCGTCCTTCTTTTGTACGACGGACTTCCAGTCCGTCGCCGTCCTCTCTTGTACGACGGACTTCCAGTCCGTCGCGGCTGTCGCACAACGCCGCGCATCCGCCTTTCGAGCGCGTGTCGCACGACGCAATCCGACGGACTGGAAGTCCGTCGTACAAAGAATTCAACGGTGGACAACGCACTCTGCCGACGTCGAGCGCGTCGGGAGCTGGAAGCTCCCGCCACGTGGCGGGAGCCTCCGGCTCCCGCTGCCCGCGTTTGCGTTCTTGAGGTAACGCTCCTCTGTCGTACGACGGACTTCCAGTCCGTCGCCGTCTTCTTTTGTACGACGGACTTCCAGTCCGTCGCGGCTGTCGCAAAACGCCGCGCATCCGCCTTTCGGGCATGTGTCGCGTGACGCAATGCGACGGACTGGAAGTCCGTCGTACGATGAATTCAACGGTAGACAACGCACTCTGCCGACGTCGAGCGCGGCGGGAGCTGGAAGCTCCCGCCACGTGGCGGGAGCCTC
>JBJTOW010000337.1:0-7283 GCA_046074805.1 Planctomycetota bacterium
CAGCGGGGATCGCCAACGCGACGTATGAAGTGCGGCATGGCGAAGGGCCGGACTATCCGCTGGCGGCCGCCTCGGCCGCGTTGCGGATGGATGGCGGACGCGTCGCCGACGCGCGGATCGTTATGGGGCAGGTGGCTCCGACGCCGTGGAACGCGGTGGCGGCCGCCGCGCTGCTCCGTGGTCGCTCCATCGACGAAACGGTCGCCGACGCGGCCGGCCAAGCGGCCGTCGCCGACGCGACACCGCTGTCGCAAAACGCGTACAAGGTGCAACTGGCCAAAGTCGCCGTGAAGCGAGCGATCCTGGCCGCCGCCGGTCTTCCCACAGGAGGTTTCTAGCCATGCCGTTCGAACGCCATTACGACACGACCAGTCCGGCCACGTTGCCTCCGTGCGTTTACTTGCGAAGCAAGGCGATGTACGTGACCGGGGAGATCAAAAACCCCGAGCATCCCGACGAGGCCGGCAGTCAGAACTGCTGGTGCAACCTGACGCAACGAGTCATGGGCCCCGACGCGCGACCTGCTAACCGGCTCGATTGCGTCGCCGGCCGCGATTGCCACCGCGAAGCCCGCTAGCCCCGATGGACTCGGGCGTTAACCGGACTTTTCGCGACACCACCTTTGTGGTGATTGCGGAAGTCCAGTTAAGCGATTAAGAACAAAGTCCCGGTGAACTCGTTTCGCCGGGATTTTTTTATTGTCAGTTGTCAGTTGTCAGTTGTCAGTTGTTGGGTCACTGGTCCCTTATCCCTCGTCCCTCATCCCTAGTCCTCATTCGACCGTGAGCTTTCGCGGGGCCTTACGGACCTTCATTCGGTCGGAACGTTTTTCTGGCGAACGATTTCCAAGTTCATTTCACGGACGCGCTTTCACGATTCTGGGGCCTTGGGGAACCACGAAGCCCCTAACGTGATGGACTGACAACTCGCAACTTGCAACTCACAACTCGCAAGCGCCTCCCCCACCCGTAAAGGTCTCCCCTTCATGTCCGGCGGCAAGATGATCGAGTTCACGTGCTCCCGATGCGGACGGAAAGTTTCGTCGCCGGAGGCGTTTGTTGGCGCGGATTACCGCTGTGCCACTTGCGCGAAAAGCCAAGCCGGTCCAACGCCGCCGAGCCCGGCTGTTTCGGATCCACCCGCGGCGGGAATTTTCGCGCCGCAAGGGGCCACGGCGCAGTCGATGGTGCCACCCGGATACACGATCTCCAGCCAGCCCAACCCGTTCGCTGTCCAGGTTGCGAGTCCGCCGTATCCAGTGCCGCCGTATGGCCATCCCCAAGGGCCGGCTTCCGTCGGGCCATCGTACGGCCAGCCGCCGACCCAGCCGCCGACCCAGCCGTATGGCCAACCATTCTGTCAGCCCTATGGTCAGCCTTACGGCCAGCCGTATGGCCAACCGTATGGCCAAGCGGCGTATCCGCAGCCGGGACAGGCCAACTATCCACCTCAGGGCTACGCGGGCTATCCGCCACCCGGCCAACCTTATTACGGGCCGTATGGCGGGCCGATACCGAAGAGTCGCGTAGCCTATGTCTTGCTGGGATTGTTTTTGGGGGGACTTGGCATTCACAATTTCTATGCCGGCTACACTACGGCGGCGGTCATTCAATTGCTGATTACGCTGTTGTCGGGCTGGTTGGTGATTCCTCTGATTATTGTCTGGATTTGGACTCTGGTAGAAATCTGCACAGTGACCACCGACGCTCAAGGCGTTCCCATGAATTAACATGGCGGCCTCAGCGGCCGAGTCCATCGCCCGTGACGCTTCAACCTTGCTCGACGGCGTCTTCCTGAAATGTCCGCGACTAGCACAGATCGACCGATTTATCTGGACAACCATGCCACGACCCGTGTCGATCCACGGGTTGCTGAGGCAATGTGGCCATACTTTGTCGATCGGTATGGAAACGCGGGCAGCACCAGTCATGCCTTTGGTTGGGAAGCGAAGGAAGCCGTGGACGCGGCGCGGTCTTCGATCGCCCAGTCGCTGAATGTTTCCCCCCGCGAAATCTTTTTCACGAGTGGAGCCACGGAGAGCAACAATCTTGCGCTGCGTGGACTGGCGGATCGGCCACGACGTCGCGGCAACCACCTTGTTAGCGTTGTGACCGAGCACAAAGCGGTCCTCGATCCACTCGCCAGACTCGGCCGACGCGGTTTTGATATCACGCTGCTTCCGGTCGCGGAACAGGATGCGGCGGTACCCGGTTGTGTGGATGTCGAGCAGCTGGCGGGAGTGTTGCGGGACGACACCTTGGCCGTTTCGGTCATGTTGGCGAACAACGAAATCGGCGTCTTGCAGCCGATCGCGGAGATCGGCGCTGCGTGCCGTGAACGCGGCGTGCCGCTCCATTGCGACGCCACTCAGGCGATCGGAAAAATGCCGATCGACGTGGCGAGCTTGCCCGTCGATCTGTTGAGCTTCAGCGGGCACAAATTGCATGGTCCCAAAGGCGTTGGGGTGCTGTACTTGCGGCGGACTTCGCCACCGTTGCGACTCGAGCCGCTCTGCGAAGGCGGTGGCCAAGAGGCGGGGCTGCGAAGCGGGACACTCAATGTGCCCGGCATCGTTGGGTTGGCCACGGCGCTCGCGTTATGCGTCGAGGAGTTGCCATCGGAAACACCGCGGTTGCGGCAACTGAGGGACGAGCTGTTCCGGCGCCTCGAAACGGAAATCGATGGCGTTCAACTCAATGGTCCCGCGCTTGGCATCCCCGACGCGCGTCTAGCGGCCAACTTGAACTGCGCGTTTGAATTCGTCGAGGGCCAGGCGCTGATGATGCGATTGAAGCGGCTGGCTGTGTCGAGCGGCAGCGCGTGTACTTCGACAAATCCCGAGCCGAGCCATGTGCTGCGGGCGCTCGGGTTGAGCGTTGATCGCGCTCGTTCCAGTCTGCGGTTCGGATTGGGCCGCTTTAACTCGGCTGAGGATATAGCCCAGGCCTCCGGGATGCTCCGCGAGGCCGTATCTGAACTTAGGGCTTTATCAAGTTGGCGGCCATGAACATTGTTGAAGCGACGCGGGACTACGAGGCGTGGCTGGGACGGCATGTTGCGCTCCATGGTCCCGAGCTTGAGCACAAACATGCGGCGATGTCGTCCAAAGGCGATTTGTTGCCGTTTTTTCGTGGCACCTACTACCGCTGGGCGCAGCATTGGCGCGAGCAAGCAACGCGTTGGAGTGACTCGCCGCGAGTGCTCGCCGTGGGCGATGCGCATGTGGGAAATTTCGGAACTTGGCGCGATTCCGATGGACGGCTGGTTTGGGGCGTCAACGACTTCGATGAAGCGGACGAACTACCGTACACCCACGACCTGACGCGGCTCACCGCGAGCGTCTGGGCAGCGAAGTCAACGCTCGATTTGCCGTTTTCCCGCAGCCGTATCGCCCGCGTTATTCTCCGAGGCTATCGCGAACAGCTCGCGAGCGGCCCGCGGCCGTTCGTATTGGAGGAGCGCCACGCCGAGCTCCGTGGACTGGCGATGGCTGCCGAACGCGACCCGAAACGATTTTGGAAGCGGCTCGGCAAGACCTTGGACCAACCACCGGTGAAGCCGCCACCCGAGGCCCGCACACTTCTGCTCCGCAGCATGCCTGGCGATGGCGAGACGGTCCACTTCCGCTTTCATGCCCGCGTCGGCATGGGCAGCCTCGGCAAGCCGCGTTACGTGGCCATGCAAGAGTGGCGTGGCGCTTGGGTCGCGCGGGAGGCGAAGGCGGTGGCGCCGCCCGCGACGGAGTGGCTCGCCGGTCCCGGTTCCGCCGCCCCGGAGGCCTCCACTGGCGACGATGGCGCACCGATCACGCAGGCGTCGCGGTCGCGGGTCTCGGACATACTCGCCGTCGCGGTCCGCTGCCCCGATCCGTTTTTCCTTCCCGGACCGCGCTGGGCCATCCGCCGGCTCGCTCCGCGTTGCTCGCGAATCGCTTTGGAAACGCTCAGCAACGCGAAACGCGCGGAGAGATTGCTGAAAGCGATGGGAGGCGAGTTGGCGAACTTGCACGGAGGGGCGACGCGGACGCGCGCGGCGATCATGCGCGACCTCGACCGACGGGGCAAAGCTTGGCTGGAAAAGGCGGCCGAAATGATGTTCGACTTGCTGGATGACGATTGGCGGGACTGGCGTCGACACAAGTGACTTGCCCGGGCTGATCGGTTATCGCGGGGCATCGGCCCGCCACTACGCCGTTGTCACGTCGCCGCAGCGAAGCGTTCCCCGATACAATCCTGAGCATGGCGAGCGAACTTGAGGAACGAGCGTGGCGCGAGCGTTGTTACGCCTGCTATCGGCCGCGGGCGGATTGCCTATGTGGCACGCTCCCTCGCATCGAAAACCGCACGCCGATTCTCGTGCTGCAGCATCGTCGCGAGAGTTTCCACGCGTTCAATACGGCGCGGTTGGTCCGGCAATCCCTGGCGAATTCGCGGTTCCTCATTGGCCATCCGCAGTCGATCGCCGCTCGACTGGCGTTCGAACCAGGAGCCGCGTTGTTGTTTCCCGGGGACATGGCGGATGTGCTCGCCGATCTGCCGGTGGATCGCCGGCCGCGGCAATTGGTTGTCGTCGACGGCACTTGGCATCAAGCGAAAACCTTGGTTCGCGATATTCCCGCGTTGGCCGCACTGCCGAGGGTGCGTCTGCGGCCCGCCGAGCCGAGCCAATATCGGATCCGCCGCGAACCGCACCTCGAAGCATTGTCGACGCTCGAGGCGGTCGTCGACGCCTTGCGAACGCTCGAACCGGAAACGAAGGGCGGCGACGCGCTTCTGGCGGCGTTTCGAGCGATGGTCGACAAGCAGGCTGAGCATCCCAAATTAGCGTCCGCCCGCCGTTCGCTCGCCGGCCACAGCCGCACCTTGGGCAATATTCCCATCGCGCTGGTCCGGCGCTGGGAAAATGTTGTCGTCGCCTGCGGCGAAATGACGGAAGGTGGACGGGAAGCCGAATCGCCAGGCGATGCGGAGCCAGTCGCACCACGACCGCTGGTGTGGATCGCGGAGCGGTTGGCGACTGGCGAGCGGTTCGTGGCCGTCGCGCGCGTCGTCCCGCCGCCCGCCCCGCGATTCCTGCGGCATCTCGAATTGTCCGCCGAAGCGTTTGAGTCGGGCGAATCGCTCGACGAGATGCGGAGGCGTTGGCGCGAGTTCACGCGGCCCACGGATTTCCTTGTGGTATTCCATCCCGGCATGGCGCGGCTGGCGGCGACACTTGATGGCGGCCAATCGCGGCCGTTGATCTTAAAGGCGGTCAATGTGCCCGCGATAAAAACGCATCGCGAATTGGAAACAATGATCCCGGCGATCGGCGCGTCCGTCGCCGAACCATGGAATACCGGCCGAGCCGCCCGCCGCGTGATGCTCACCGCCGCCCTCGCACGACAGCTCCGCGATTGGGTCGAAAACGCAAATGGCGCTCGGAGAAACATCGGCTAAACTTCCGCTTCACACGGCTTTCGCGAAGAACGTTCACCTTTTTTGGTGATTCGCAAACGGATCGGAACCAGGAGACGAGCACATTGGGCGGGACACGGATTTTTGGGCGGAAGGTGCGGCGAGCGTGGGCGCGGCAGGCGGCGATTCACGTCGCCGGTTTTTGACGCGATTGGCCACCGTGGCCGCTTTACCTATGTTGCACCGGGCGAGTGCGGCGGATGAAAGGCCAAAGTTCGCCAGCCAGCCGTTTACGCTTGGAGTAGCCTCCGGCGACCCGGACGCGACGAGCGTCGTGTTGTGGACCCGCTTGGCCCCGCAGCCACTCGAACCGCTCGGCGGTCTGGATCCGAATCCCGTGCGGGTGCGGTGGGAGTTGGCCGAAGACGAGTCGTTCACGCGGATCGTCGCGTCGGGCGAAGCCACCGCGACCCCAGCGCTCGGCTTCTCCGTCCATGTGGTCGCCCAAGGTCTGAAACCGGACCGTTGGTACTGGTTCCGCTTTCATGCGGGCGACGCGACGAGCCCCGTCGGAAAAACCCGCACGTTTCCCACAGCGGAGTCGCTTCCCGAGCGGCTTCGATTCGGCGTCACGTCCTGCCAAAACTACGAGCAGGGACTGTTCACCGCTTATGAGCAGATGATGCGCGACGAGCCCGACGTTGTGCTCCATTTGGGCGATTACATCTACGAATACGCCGCGGGGCGCAACGGCAAGGTGCGCACGCATCATGGTCCCGAAATCAAGTCGCTCGACGAATATCGCGCTCGGTACGCGCAGTATCGGTCCGATCCGCTGCTGCAAGGCATGCACGCCCGTTGTCCGTGGATCGTTACCTGGGACGACCACGAGTTTGACAACAACTGCGCCGGAGATGTTTCCGAAGAGCTTAATGTTGATTCGCTCGACTTCCTCGAACGCCGTGTTAATGCGTACCAAGCCTATTATGAAATGATGCCGCTGCGGCCTAGCAGCTTGCCCCGTGGCTCGGATATGCGGCTTTACCGCCGCTTGCCGTTTGGCGCTCTGGCCGATTTCTTGGTGCTCGACACGCGGCAATACCGTTCCGACCAGCCGAACGGGGACCGCCGCAAGCCGCTGAACGAGGCGGCGTTGGCCCGCACGCAAACGATGCTCGGCGCCGACCAAAAGAAATGGCTCTTCCAACGCTTGATCGCTTCGACGGCGACGTGGAACGTCCTAGCCCAGCAAGTGATGATGGGCATGGTCGGGGCCGGTAAGCCGGGCGAAGAACCGCTGTATTCCATGGACCAATGGCCGGGCTATGCGGCCGAGCGGATGGAGTTGGCTCGTTTTCTGGCGGAACGACGGATCTCCAATCCTGTGGTGCTGACCGGCGACATTCATTCGAACTGGGCGAATGAATTGCGAGTGGATGATCGTCGCGCTGACGATCCCCGGGTGGCTGTCGAGTTTGTGGCGACCTCGCTATCGAGCGGCGGCAACGGCCTCGAAAAGCCACTGGGTCTCGACGCGCTCCTGGCATCGAACCCATGTGTGAAGTACCACAATGCCGAACGCGGCTATATCCGCTGCGACGTGACCCCGAAGCGGTGGCAAGCCGACTATATGGTCGTCAACGACGTGCTCAAGCCAGGCGGAAAAACAACCGTCCGCCGCTCGTTCGTCGTCGAGGCGGGAACGCCGTCGATCCACGACGTTTGAGTGAAGATTTGAGCGTGTGAACGCTTTGCGCGATATGAAGTGCGCGAAACCCAGTTTTCCGCGCGACTCGAAAGTGAAAACGCCAATCTTTGTTGGAGTGAGGGGGGACCAGGAGCCACCGCTCTCCCCCTTCCCCCCAACCAACAGCACCCCAACCGACC
>JBJTOW010000338.1:0-3366 GCA_046074805.1 Planctomycetota bacterium
TTCATTGCCACAACGACTGCGAACTGGCGGTTGCCAACTCGCTTGCGGGCATCGACGCGGGCGCCTGCCAGGTGCAGGGCACCATCAACGGGTTCGGCGAACGGTGTGGCAACGCCGACCTTATTTCGGTCGTGGGAAATCTGGCGATCAAAAAACGCGGCTATCAGGTGCTGAGGGGCCAGTCGCTCCGGCATTTGACCGAACTTTCCCGCTTCGTGTATGAAACAGCGAACGCCCATATCCGTTCCAATCAGCCGTTTGTGGGGCAAAGCGCGTTCGCGCACAAGGGCGGAATGCATGTCCACGCGATCGAGCGGGCCACGGCGAGCTACGAACACATGAATCCCGAGTTGGTCGGCAACGAGCGACGGATTTTAGTGAGCGAATTGTCGGGGCGTTCGAACATCCGCGCGATGACAAGCCGCCACGCTTTGCAAGATGATCCTAAGTTGATGGAGCTGATACTCGACCAAGTCGTGAAGCTGGAAAACCGCGGCTACCAGTTTGAGGCGGCCGAGGCGTCGTTCGATTTGCTGGTGCAGCGCTGTGCTGGCCGTTTTCAGCCGCACTTCGAAAAGCTCAAGTACCGCGTCGAGGTGGAAAGCGACGCGTCCCAAGGCGTGTTGACGGAAGCATCGGTCAAAGTGCGCTGCGGCGAGCGTGTGCGTCACGAGGTGGCGGAGGGAGACGGGCCGGTCAATGCGCTCGACGCCGCTTTGCGAAAGGCGCTCAACAGCGAATTCCCGGCGCTCGCCGACATGCGACTGGTGGATTACAAGGTCCGCGTGGTGAACTCGGAGGCGGGCACCGCAGCTCGCATCCGCGTGTTTATCGAAAGCGCGGATAAAACCGATGTCTGGGGAACGGTCGGGGTGAGTGAAAACATTATCGACGCCAGCTGGCTCGCGCTGGTCGACGCTATCGAATACAAGTTGTGGAAGGATGCCGGAAGCGGCGCCGCCATCGCGACGGGGAACAAGTCATGAGTAATGCGTTTTCGCCGGAATCGTTGCCCAATAGGTTCGACTTCGCGACGGTCGCGCCGCGGATTTATCGCCAGTGGGAGGCGGCGGGGTATTTCCACGCCGAACCCGACGCGTCGCGGACGCCATTCACCATCGTGATCCCGCCGCCCAATGTCACCGGGGCGCTCCATTTGGGCCACGCCCTGAACAACACGCTGCAAGACACGCTGATCCGCTGGAAGCGGATGCAAGGTTTCAATGTTCTGTGGATGCCGGGTACCGATCACGCCGGCATCGCCACCCAGGCGGTCGTCGAGAAACGGCTGCGGGAAGAGGAGAAACTTACACGCCACGACCTGGGCCGCGAAAAGCTAGTCGAGCGGATTTGGGTTTGGAAGGATGAATACGAAGCCCGGATTCTCCGCCAATTGAAACAGATGGGGTGCAGCTGCGATTGGCAGCGGGTGCGGTTCACGCTCGACACGGTCTGCGCCCGGGCCGTGCGGCAAACGTTCTTCAACTTCTTTCGCGAAGGACTGATCTACCGCGGCAAGCGGCTCGTCAACTGGGATACGTTCCTGCAAACGGCGGTCAGCGACGACGAGGTGTTCCATGAAACGGTCAAGGGGCACTTCTGGCATCTGCGATACCCGGTGATCGACCCGCGGCCCGGCGAGCCCACGCATGTGACGGTCGCCACCACGCGGCCGGAAACGATGCTCGGAGACACGGCGGTGGCGGTGCATCCCGAACCGGCCGCGGCTTTGATCGCCGCGGAAAACGCCCTGCGCGAACGGCTGGCGGGAGCCGCCGCCAAAGACCGCGATGCGCTGGAACGCGATTTGGCCGCTATCGGCGAACGCCGTCAAACCATGCTTGGACAACTCGAGCAACTCCGCGACATGGCCCGCGACGGCCGCCATGTCCTGCTGCCGCTCACCCAGCGTCCGATTCCGCTGGTGGCCGACGAATGGGCCAAGCCGGAGATGGGAAGCGGCTGCGTGAAGATCACACCGGCGCACGATCCGAACGACTACGAAGTCGCGCGGCGCTGCCAATTGCCGATGATCAATCTGCTCAACCCGGATGGCACACTTAACGACAATGCGGGCGGATACGCCGGCCTCAAAATGCCCGCCGCGCGGCAACGCGTGGTCGCCGACCTGGAAGCGCTGGAACTGTTGGCGGCGGTCGAGGACCGCGAGATCGATCTCGCCCACTCCGATCGCAGCAAAACGCCGATCGAACCGTACCTGGCCGACCAGTGGTTCGTTCGCATGGAAGAGCTCGCGCAGTCGGCCATGGACGCCGTCAGCGATGGCCGCGTGAACATCGTGCCGTCCCGCTACGCGAAGAGCTACCTCGATTGGCTCGGCGAAAAGCGGGATTGGCCAGTGAGCCGCCAATTGTGGTGGGGCCATCGCATTCCCGTCTGGCATAAGACGGTTGACGATGCGGCTCGGCTGGACGAACTGTGCTTACCCTTTATCCCGCGACTCGACCCGCGCAGCGCTGAACAAACCGTTGCGCCGGACTACGCCGATCGCGCTGCCGCGCGGCTCGCGTTCGTTGGTGGCGGCGACGCCATCGGGTCAGCCGGGCCGTCGACGCTATTCGTGTGCATCGCGCCGGGTCAAGAAGAGCTCGAACGGGCGGCGGCGGCGGCCGGCTATCAGCAGGTCGAGGACGTGCTCGACACTTGGTTCAGTTCGGCGCTTTGGCCTCACTCGACGTTGGGCTGGCCCGAGTTGACGCCCGAGCTGTCGTATTACTATCCGACCAGCACGTTGGTGACGAGCCGTGACATTATCACCTTGTGGGTCGCCCGCATGGTGCTGACCGGCCTGCACAACGTGGGCGACGTGCCGTTCCGCGAAGTTTACATCCATCCCAAGATCCTCGATCGCGAGGGGGACACGATGTCGAAGTCGAAAGGCAACGGCGTCGATCCACTGGACGTGATCGAGAAATTCGGACCGGACGCGCTCCGCTACGGGTTGGCGAATATCTGCACGGAAACGCAGGATGTGCGAATGCCCGTGCAGTTTGAATGCCCGCACTGCGGCGCGTTGATCGACCAGAGCCGCGCGAACCGCGAGTTACCGCGGTTGACCTGCGGAAAATGCCACAAGGACTTCGCCACCCAGTGGGCCCGGAAAGAGGACGACAAGGCATTGCCGCGCGGCTTGGTCGTGAGCGAACGCTTCGAAGTGTCGAGGAACTTTTGCAACAAACTGTGGAACGCCGCCCGCTTCACATTGATTAACCTAGCCGGCTACACGTCCGCCCCGGTCACCGACAACCAACTGGCGCTCGAAGACCGCTGGCTGCTCAGTCGACTCGCCACCGTGACCACCGCCGCGACGGAGGCGTTGGAGCAATATCGGTTCGCGGACGCGGC
>JBJTOW010000339.1:0-4361 GCA_046074805.1 Planctomycetota bacterium
CCGCTGGAGAAGTGGACCAACGACCAGTATTACGGCATGGCGAATTTGTTTTCGCGGGTGCGGAGCAAAGGCTGGGCTGGCGATTTCCGTAGTGGCGACGGCCTGCGAGTCGTCTTCCCCGACTCCCAAGGTGAACTCATCCAGCCTGGCAAGGGTCGGCCCCAGCCGCCCCGGCCGCTCGACGCCCCAGCCCTCGCCTTCGATGACCCGGCCGACCGCCGCGTGCGTCTCGCCGAGTGGCTTACCGCTCCGGAAAACCCCTACTTCACGCGGACCATCGTCAACCGCGTCTGGGCGAACTTTTTCGGCGTCGGTTTGGTCGAAAAAGTCGACGACATGCGGCTCACCAATCCGGCCAGCAACGAGCGACTGCTCCATGAGCTCGCACGCTATCTGGTCGATCAGCGTTTCGATCTCAAGCAGCTCATGCGGTTGATTCTGAAGTCGGCTAGCTATCAACGCGATAGCGAAACGCTGGCCGGCAACCGCCCCGACGAGCGTTTCTACTCGCGCGATTACCCACGCCGACTTAAGGCCGATGTGTTGCTGGACGCCATGTCCCGCGTAACGGATGCCGCATCCGACTTCAAAATGGCCGACAAGAAAGCGTATCCAGCCGGCACCCGAGCGTTGCAATTACCCGATGCCAGCGTCGATTCCTATTTCCTCCGCACCTTCGGCCGCCCCGAGCGATTGATCACGTGCGAATGCGAGCGCAGCGACGAACCGACGATGGCGCAAGTGCTGCACTTGGCCAACGGCGGCACGCTGAATGGCAAACTGCAAGCCGCCGGAAACCGGATCGACCAGTGGATTGCCGCCGCGACGGCCGACTCCACCATCATCGAACAGCTCTACCTCGCGGCCCTTGCGCGCCGTCCCACCGAAGACGAAGCCGCGCGGATCGGGGAGTTGCTGCGCGATGCGCCGGCCGCTGAACGCCGCGCGGCGCTCGAGGATCTCTGTTGGAGCGTGCTCACGAGCCGCGAGTTCCTCTTCAATCACTAAGCCGACAATGGGAATGGCCTATGAACCGCCTCACAACCGCGAGTATCGCAGTCGCGTTGGCTGGCCTATTCGTTGCCAACGCGTCCGCCGCTGAGCCACCCGACTTCACGCGGCAGATCCTGCCGCTGTTCAACAAGTATTGCAACGGCTGCCACAACGACGCCGACCGTGAAGGCGGCTTGTCGCTGGCAAGCCACACCGCGCTGCTCAAGGGTGGCGAGCACGGTGGAGTGGTGACACCGGGCAACAGCGATCAGAGTCGACTTTGGCGTGTTGTGGCGGGCAAGGCCGAGCCGCGGATGCCGCCGGCCGATCATGCCGCTCCGAACGCAACCGAGACCGCGTTGCTGGCCGCTTGGATCGCCGCTGGAGCGAAGGGACCGGCGGGACAGGCGCCCGATCCGGGCGACTTCGCCACGCCGCAAATCAAGCTTCGAGTTCCCGCGCGCCGTTCGATCCACGCCGTGGCGGTCTCACCTGCCGGGGATCTCTTGGCGATCGCTCGTCACGGCGTTGTCGAACTACGGCGCACAGCCGACGACCAGATGGTGGCGGAACTGACCGGCCATCGCGGAAGCGTGAACTCGGTCGCTTTCTCGAGCGACGGCCAATGGCTGTTCGCCGCCGCCGGCGAACCCAATCTTTTTGGGGAAGCGCGGGTGTGGAACGTCGCCGAGCGGCGGTTGGCGAAAACGCTCCGCGGCCATCGCGACAGTCTGCTTTCGGTTCGTCCTAGTCCCGACGGAAAACTGCTAGCCACGGCGGGCTACGACCAAAAGATCAAGCTGTGGGATTGGGCCGAAGGCCGGGAATTGCGGACATTCGAAGGACACAATGGTCCCGTTTTCGATATCGCGTTCCGCCCCGACGGCCGTGTGCTCGCCAGCGCCAGCGGTGACCGCACCGTGAAGTTGTGGGATGTGGACCGCGGCTCGCGTCTGGATACGCTCAAGGAGCCACTGCAAGAGCTCTACTGCCTTTCGTTCGCGCCCGATGGCCGGCGATTGGCGGCGGCTGGCGTCGACAATCGTATCCGAGTTTGGGAAATCTCCGCATCGGCGGAAGAGGGTGGGAATCGGCTGCGGCAGTCGCAGTTCGCCCACGAGGCTCCACTGCTGCGAGTCGCTTACAGCGCCGATGGCCGCACGCTCGTTTCGACCGCCGAGGATCGGCTCGTGAAAGTCTGGGACGCCGACCGGCTCGAGGCCCGCGCGACACTCGCCGCGCAAGCCGACTGGCCTGTCGCCCTCGCCTTACATCCGCGCGAGCTATTCGCGTATGTCGGGCTGATCGACGGCTCGCTTGTTCGTCTGAACTACCCCGCAACCAGCGCGAACATGGCTGACGCTTCCCGCAGCGACCATGCGGCGACGGGGAGTCCGCCAACCTCAAACGCGGCACCGACTTCTGGAGTGGGCGGATCCGCCGCTGCCACCACCAAGCTCCTGGCGCTGGCGGAAACGCCGCCGCTTCTCGATTACGGTCCACAGCCCGCCTTGGATCAACTGACCAAGACGGCGGAGGCCGAACCGAACGATCGTCCCGCTGACGCCACAAAAATGACCGCTCCTGGCATCGCCACGGGAATCATTGCCAGGACAATGTCCGACGTGGCGGATGTCGATCTGTACCGCTTCACCGCCAAAGCGGGCGATCAGTGGATTCTCGAAATCGACGCCGCCCGTTCCGGGTCGCCGCTGGATTCGAAACTCCAAGTGCTCAACGCCTCCGGCCAACTTGTGCCACGACTGTTGCTCCGCGCGGAACGCGATTCCGAAATCGAGTTTCGCAGCATGGACTCGTCGCAACGCGGCGTGCGGTTGAAGAACTACGACGAAATGTTGCTCAACGAGTACGTGTATCTGAACGGCGAGGTCATCAAGCATTTCCAGCAGCGCCGCGGGCCCGATGCCGATTCCCAGTTCTATCCGGAAGCGGGGGCTCGCTTCGCCTACTTCGACACCACTTCGCGAACCCACGCGTTAGGCGCGCCGGCTTATGTCGTCGTCCCCTATCCGCTTGGCTCCAAGCTGCCGAACAACGGCCTGCCTGTCTTCACAGTGAATTACGAAAACGACGACGAAAGCCAACGCAAGCTCGGCAAGGACTCGCGGCTCACCTTCACAGCACCGGCCGACGGCGAGTATCTCGTGCGGGTCGCGGATGTGCGGGGATTCGGCGGCGACGACTATAAATACTCGCTGGTGATTCGCCGTCCGCAGCCTTCGTTCACAGTCACTTTGGGCGGAACAAATCCGACGGTATCGGCGGGAAGCGGAAAATCGTTTTCGGTGAAGGCCGAGCGAATCGATCATTTCAACGAGCCGATTCAGGTGGAACTGACTGGCCTGCCGCCCGGCTACCACGCTTCAACTCCGCTGGTCATCCAGGCCGGGTTGCTGGAGGCGCGCGGCGTCATCTATTCGGACGCCGACGCGCCGCCACTGGGCGACGCCGGTTTCGCGAACATCAAGGCGGTGGCCACCTCCACGATTTTCGGCCAGTCGATCGTCCGCGAATCGGGCACGCTCGGCACGGTCAAGTCTGGCCCGGCGCCCAAGGTCCGCGCTTTCCTTGAACCGCTGGCCGATGTTCCACCCGGGCCAGATGGCGGTGCGGCAGTCACCATTGTCCCTGGCCAACGCGCGGCGGTGAAACTGCGAATTGATCGAGGCGGCTTTACCGACCGCGTCTCGTTCGAGATCGAGAATCTGCCGCATGGAGTGATTGTTGACGATATCGGACTCAATGGCGTTTTGCTGCCCGAAGGCCAGACGGAACGCGTGCTGTCCCTGTCGTGCGAATCGTGGGTGCCCACGACCGAACGCCGATTCCATGCTGTCGCGAAAGTGGACGGAGACCAAGCGTCGCGGCCACTCTGGCTTCGAGTCGCATCGCCAGCGCCTGCGGTGCGCCCGTAGCGTTGACGGTGTTCGGCGGCGACTCGACTCGATTAGAATCGAATCGAATCGAATCGGAAGGGAAATTCCAGCGATCACGTTTTTGCCCGAGCCAGCTCGCGACTGGCCCAAACGGCGACCTTTTCCCGGAAGATTTTCGCGTTGTGCCGAATATCTACTGGCAGCGACGGATGGACCAACACGTCGAGGATGCCGGCTGTCAAAGGATGAGAGGCGGCAAGTTCCCGGAGTTGGTTGACGAACTGGGATCGATCAGCGGCCGATCGGCAACGTTGATCGGGCCAAGTTTCGACCACAACGACGGGACGTTGCGAGGGTGGTTGGCCGATACCCACCAATGCCGCGCGATAGACTCGCGGATGTCCCTGGAAAATCGCTTCGCACGGATCGGTGAAGAGCGTGCCGGAAGCGGTCCGCACGCGGTGTGATTTC
>JBJTOW010000340.1:0-16034 GCA_046074805.1 Planctomycetota bacterium
AGCAAGATTGCGTGCGACAGCGATGCGATACGCGGCTGTCGAACGAGCGTCATCGATCGGGCTAAGGTCGTTTTCCAGAAACGCTGCCGCTTCACGCCCCAATTCCGGTGATGGCCGGGACCCTTCGGCGCATTTTTCGGCCGCGTACGACCGCTTTGTCACCGGCCCCATGCTGCCCCACGCCATCCGCACACCGTTCCAAACGAGATCCGCAGGCGATTCGTCGGTACCATGGGAACCAGTGATCTGCCCCGTGGCCGCGAACACGACTTTGCTGATGCCTTGAGCCGCGCGAGGAGCTACTTTGCGGAACAGATACCAGTGCGGGCCCGGTTGCGGCCGTTGGATCACCACCGCAGTCAGAAACTCGTCAGGCTCCATGACCGAGTGACGGTATCCGACCATGAACCGCTCGTAGGCGACTCGACGCACGCCGCGCAGCGAAGCCAATTCAAGCTCGGCGTCCAGCGCCAACCAGACGGGGAGCGTGTCGCCCGCTGGCGAACCGTTGGCGATGTTCCCACCCACCGTCGCCCGGTTCTGGATCTGAACGGCGCCGACAACGCTCGCCGCTTCGCCGATGAGCGGATGAGCCAAGAGTGCCACAGTCGACTCACGCAACTCGGCCATCGTCGCCAACGCCCCGATCCGAAGCTCGTCGCCTTCCCAGGCGATTCGCCCCCAATCGGACCGCAACCGGGACACGTTCAACCACCGCACGCCACCGCGCCGGTCACGATACAACCCCATCATCACGTCCGTGCCGCCCGCCAGGGGACGCCAGCCCTCTCCGTGATGCTCGGCGAGAAACGCCACCGCTTCCGCCACCGTCGCTGGCGTATACACACGCAAGCCGGAAACTATCGCTGGCATGTCAGCCGCCTTCCGCCGCCACGCGGCGCATCGCTTCGATCATCCGCTGGTACCCGGTGCAGCGGCACAAAACTCCAGCCACCGCCCGCCGCAAGTCCGCGTCGGAACACGGCACGTCGGAACTTAACCCGTCGGCACTCACCCCATCGGCACATGCCGCGTCGGCACCGCCACCTGGCGGCTTGAGGTGCCCGCGGGCTTCCAAAAAACCGCAGGCGGCCATTTGGAAGCCGCTGAGGCAACCGCCACACTGGGCCGCGCCAGCTTCGACAATCGCTGTTTGCAGTGGATGCAAGCGAGTTGTTTCGGACAGCGATTCGACCGTTCGAACCCGCGCGCCGTCCACTTGCACCACGGGCACTAAGCATGAAACGACTGGCAGGCCGTCGATCAGCACGGTGCAGGCGCCACAGTCTCCCTCGCCGCAGCCGTTTTTCGTCCCCGTCAATTCCAGGTCGTGCCGCAGCACATCCAAGAGCCGCTTTAGGGGCGGCGCTTCGATGGCCACTTGCTTTCCATTGAGTTCGAACGAGACTCGCGTCGACGCCGTTTCGACATCAATCATTCGCCACCCATCATCGGCTTACCGCCGGTCGGCCACACGCTGAATTGTATAGTAGAAGACCGGAGTCAGGAAAATTCCGAACAGCGTCACGCCGATCATACCCGCGAACACCGCGACGCCCAGCGTGCGGCGCATCTCCGCGCCGGCGCCAACGCCGATCAACAGCGGCGCGACGCCAAAGATGAACGCCAGCGACGTCATTATGATCGGCCGTAAACGCAAACGGCACGCTTCCAAGGTCGCGGCCAACCGATCGACGCCCGCGACTTGACGGGCCCGCGCGAACTCGACAATCAGGATCGCGTTTTTGCACGCTAAGCCCACCAGCACCACGAAGCCGACCTGGGTGAAAATGTTGACATCCAGCCGCGCGAACCGCACACCGGCCAACGAGCAGAGCAGGCACAGCGGAACCACGAGGATCACCGCGAGCGGCAACGACCAGCTTTCGTACTGCGCCGCGAGCACTAAAAATACCAAAACGACCGCCAGGGCAAAGGCGTACATCGCCGTATCGCCCGCCAAGCGTTGCAAGAACGCGAGCTCGGTCCACTCGGCCCGCAGCGTGGGAGCGGCGGCCCGTTCGGCGACCCCTTCCAACGCCTGCAACGCCTCGCCGGAACTGGCCCCGGCCGCCGCATCCGCGTTGATGAACGCCGACGTGTACAAGTTGTGGCGCACAATCATCAACGGCCCGGCCACCTCGCGAACCCGCGTGATCGCCGACAACGGCACCGTATGGCCGCTCGACGACCGCACAAACATCCGATTCAAATCCTCGGCCTGCCGCCGATAATGTTCGTTGGCCTGGACATTGACCTGCCAGGTGCGGCCGAACCGATTGAAATCGTTCACATACAACGACCCTAGATTGACCTGCAACGCATGGAAGACATCCGCCATCGGAATGCCCAGTTGCTGCACCGCTTGGCGATCGACATCGATCAGCAGCCACGTGGTGTTGGCGCGGAAATTCGTGAATAGTCCGCTCAGCACGGGCGATTCGCCGCCCTCCTCAACCACTCGACGACTCGCTTCCTCCAACGTCGACAGCCCTTGTCCCGTGCGATCCTCCAGGACGATCTTGAAACCGCCCGCCGTTCCCAGGCCATCGATCTGCGGCGCGCCAAGGATGTTCACCTCGGCGTCGCTAATCTCGCGATCGAACGCGGCCCTCAATTCGTCGGCGATCGTCGTCGCGGTACGCCCGCCGGCCGCCCGGTTTTCGAAGTCATCCAGCATCACGTACAGCGAACCAAAATTCGACGACGTCGCGCCCAACAACAGCGATTGGCCCGCCAGCGACACCGTATGCTTCACCCCGGCCGTTTTGCCAGCCAATTCCTCGATCGACCGCATCACCCGCTCAGTCCGTTCGAGCGCCGCGCCATCCGGCAACTGGGCGTTCACGATCAGATAGCCCTTGTCCTGCGGAGGAATGAAGCCCGCCGGCGTCGATTGAAACAGTTCGCTCGTCCCATAAAGCAACCCGCAGTACACCAACAGGACCAGCAAGCTGCCTCGGAGCAACCACCGCACGGACACCACGTAGCCGTCCGTGAAATATTGGAACGCGGCGTGAAACCCACGAAACCCGAGCAACAACAGCCGATTTGCCCAACGGCTTAGCAACCAACCGGCCACCGCGCCGACGCCGCCAATCGCGAACCGGCCAGCGGTGCTGGCATCGAGCCAGGTCGCCAGCAGCGGAGCCGCCGCCACGATCCGTTCTCCCACCATGTCCCGCCACGCCATCGGAGCCAACAAGGCGGCGCCAAACGCTCCGATCATCGCCAGCCCAACGCGCGGCAACGCCTCGCCATGCCCGGCCGCCCGCGGCTTCAAAAACAACACCGCCAGCGCCGGGCTGAGTGTCAGTGAATTGAACGCCGAGATGACGGTGGAAATGGCGATCGTCACCGCGAACTGACGGAAGAACTGTCCGACGACGCCGGTGATAAACGCGCACGGGACAAACACGGCGCTCAGCACCAAGCCGACGGCGATCACCGGGCCGGCCACCTCGTCCATCGCGCGGATCGCGGCGTCCCGGGGAGCCAAACCGTGTTCGATGTGATGCTCGACCGCTTCCACCACCACGATCGCGTCATCGACCACGATGCCAACAGCCAACACCAACCCGAACAGTGTCAGCGTGTTCAAGCTAAACCCGACCGCCGCCATAGCCGCGAACGTCCCGACGATCGCCACAGGCACCGCGACCAACGGAATCAAAGCGGCGCGCCAACCTTGAAGAAAAACCAGCACGACGATCGCCACCAGGATCACGGCATCCCGCAGCGCCTTGAACACCTCGTTCACAGACTCGCGGATGAACGGCGTCGTGTCGTACACGATCGCGTAGTCCAGTCCCTCGGGGAACCGGTCGCGCAGCTCACGCATTTTTTCCCGCACCGCGGCTGCCGTCTCCAAGGCGTTCGAACCAGGCAATTGGTAGATCGACAACGCCACCGAAGGCTGTTGATCCAGCGTACAGACTTGATCGTACCCGCGCGCACCCAGCTCGGCGGTCGCCACATCGCGGAGCCGAATCACGCGTCCCTGATCATCCGTCTTCAATACTATCGACCCAAATTCCTCCGGGAACGAGAGGCGCCCGAGCGTCGTCATCGCGTACTGAAACGCTTGGCCGGTCGGAGCCGGCGGTTGGCCAATCTGCCCCGCCGCGACTTGCGTATTCTGCTGCTCGATCGCCCGGACCACATCCTGAGTACCCAGCCCACGCATCGCCAACTGCTGCGGATCAAGCCAAATCCGCATGCTGTAGTCGCGTTGACCGAGGAACGAAATGTCGCCGACGCCCGTCAAGCGGGAGAGTTCGTCCCGCAATTGGATCGTCGCGTAATTGCTCAGATAGAGATTGTCCCGGCTGCCGTCCGGTGAAAACAGATTGACAATCATCAACACGCTCGGCGATTTCTTCTTCACCGTCACGCCCCGCCGCTTCACCAGATCCGGCAGGATCGGCTGGGCCAATGCCACGCGGTTCTGCACCAGGACTTGCGCGAGATTCAAATCGGTGCCAGGCCGGAAGGTCACCGTCAGCGAGTAGTTGCCGTCGTTCGTGCACTGCGACGACATGTACATCATTCCTTCGACGCCGTTCACTTGCTGCTCAATCGGGGCCGCGACCGTATCCACGACCACTTGCGAGTTCGCGCCGGCGTATGTCGTGGACACTTCCACGGTGGGCGGCGCGATCTCGGGGTATTGAGTCACCGGCAAAACCGGCAGGCTGATCGCGCCCGCCAAGGTGATAACCACGGACAAGACCGTGGCGAAAATCGGGCGATCAATGAAGAAGCGCGAAAACATCGCGGCCCTTTCGCTATGAATGGTCCCGCGGTCCAACGGTGCTGGGGATCGAGCGGCCATGGCCGAGCCTTAGCCAACGCAGCGGCGCGGCGGCCAGGGACGCCGCGAGCGACCAACCATTTCGGCGCCACAGCGACGCATGGCTGGCGCGGTCGATGACCGCGAAGAACACAGGCGTGAAAATCAGGCCGAAGAACGTCACCCCCAACATGCCGCTGAAGACGGTGGTGCCGAGAGCCCGTCGCATCTCGAATCCGGCGCCGGTGGCGATCACCAGCGGCACGACGCCCAGGATGAACGCGAACGAAGTCATGATGATCGGCCGCAACCGCAGACGGCAGGCGTCCTGGATCGCGGTTGGCAAGTCCTCGCCGATTTCCCGCCGCCGCTTCGCGTATTCGACTATCAAAATCGCATTCTTGCTCGCCAACCCGATCAACACGACAAACCCGATTTGCGTGAAGACATTGATATCCAGTCTGGCGTAGGCGACTCCGGCGATCGAGGAAAGCACGCATAGCGGCACGACCAGAATCACCGCCAGCGGCAACGACCAGCTTTCGTAGAGCGCTGCGAGCACCAGGAACACGAACGCCACCGACAAGGCGAACACAATCATACCGGTGTTCGCCGACAGCTTTTCCAAGTAGGTGATTTCAGTCCACTCGTAGGACATCGACGACGGCAATTCGCGGCGGGCCAAGGCTTCCAGCGCCTGGATCCCCTGCCCTGTGCTTACACCCGCCGATACGCTGCCATTGATCGCGGCCGCCGGGTACATGTTGTAGCGAGTAAGAACAAGCGGCCCGCCCGCCAACCGCACGCGCGCGACCGACCCCAAGGGCACCATCCGTCCATGCCGGTTGCGCACCATCAGCCGCCGGAAATCCTCGATCGAATCGCGTTGGGTGAGGTCGGCTTGGACAATAACTTGCCACGTGCGGCCGAAGCGGTTGAAGTCGTTGACGTACCGCGACCCCAGATAACCCTGCATGGTCGCGAACAAGTCGCCCAGATTGACCCCTTGTTGCAAACACGCGTCACGGTCGACATCGACGAACATTTGCGGCGAGTTCGCTTTGTAGACGGTGAATAAGCCGGTCACCGCGCCGACCTCCGCCCCCTTCGCGATCAGGTTGTCGGTCTGCTCCTGCAACAAGGAGGGCCCCGAATCGCCGCGGTCCTCGACCATGATCTTGAATCCGCCGGCTCGCCCCAAGCCCGAAACGGCCGGTGGTGGAAACACATTGACCTGCGCCTCCGGTATCTCCTTGGCGAATCGGCCGCGAATCTTCTCCAAGATCTTGTCCGATGTCTGCTCGGGCGATCGTCGATTCTGGAAAGGATCGAGAATGATAAACATCGAGCCAAAGTTCGAACCATAGGCGCTCAGCAAGAACGAATTGCCCGCCACCGAATTCACGTTTTTCACACCGGGCGTGTCGCGGGCGATTGTCTCGATCCGCGCGATCACTTCGCGGGTTCGAGCGGCCGAGGCCGAATCAGGCAACTGCACGCTGGCGATCAAATACCCCTTGTCCTGCGATGGAATAAATCCCGTCGGCAGCCGCCCCAGTCCCCAGTACGTCAACGCCAACAGACCACCGTAAACCGCCACCGTTAGCAGTGGCACGCGAATCAGGCTCCGAACCACCCGGACATAACCATGGGTCGAACGGCGCAGTCCCGCGTTGAAACCGCGGAACAGCCAGCCGAACAATCTGTCGAGCAGCCAAGTCAGCGGGTCCGGACGGGCGGTTCGCGGACGGAGCAACAGCGCCGCGAGCGCCGGACTTAGCGTCAAACTGTTGATCGTGCTGAGGAACGTCGAGACGGCGATGGTCAACGCGAACTGGCGGAAGAACTGGCCGACGATTCCCGAAACGAACGCGCACGGAACAAACACGGCCGTCAACACGAAGCCCACGGCGATAATCGGCCCGGCGACCTCGTCCATCGCCCGCAACGCAGCCGTCCGCGGGTCGCAACCATGCTCGATCTGCTGCTCGACCGCTTCGATCACCACGATCGCGTCGTCCACGACGATCCCGATCGCCAACACCAGTCCGAACAGCGTCAAGTTGTTCAAGCTGAAACCGGCCAGCGACATCGCCGTGAAGGTGCCGACGATCGCCACTGGAACGGCGATGAGCGGAATGATCGCGGGCCGCCAACCTTGCAAGAACACCAGCACAACGATGGCGACAAGCAACACGGCGTCGCGAAGTGCCTTCACAACCTCGTCGAGTGATTCGCGAATGAACGGTGTCGTGTCGTAGCCGATTTCGTATTCCACACCTTCCGGAAAATCGGCCGACAATTCGGCCATCTTCGTTTTGATCGCGTCCGCTGTCGCCAACGCGTTGGCGTCCGGCAAGGTGAACACCGCGATGCCCACGGTGGGCTGGCCATCGAAACGATTGCTGATGTCGTGGCTTCGCGCGTCAAGGTCCACTCGGGCGACGTCCCGGACTCGAATTCGCCGTCCGTCGGCGGTCGTGCGGAGCACAATGTCGCCGAATTGCGAAGGTTCGGACAACCGGCCTTGAACATGCAGCGGCAACTGCCGGCCGGGCACTCCGCCGATCGGTGGTTGGCCAAGCTGGCCCGCCGCCACCGCCATGTTTTCCTGGCGAATCGCGTTCACCACATCGCCCACCGTCAGATCGCGCGCCGCGAGGTGATCGGGATCGAGCCACACTCGCAAACTGTAATCGCGTTGGCCAAACACGCGGACTTCGGAGATTCCCGGCAGGCGCGCGAGCTCATCCTGCAAGTGCAACACCGCGTAATTGCTGAGATACAACTGATCGTAGCGGCCATCCGGCGAATGAATACTCACCGTCAACAAGATGTCGGGGGAACGCTTCTTCGTGGTTACGCCCGTTTGACGCACCACATCCGGCAATACGGGCAACGCGAGGCTCACCCGGTTCTGCACCAACACCTGCGCGAGATTCAAGTCGACGCCTGGCTGAAACGTGACCGTAAGCGAATAACTGCCGTCGTTCGTGCTCTGCGAGGTCATGTAAAGCATGTCCTCGACGCCGTTCACTTGCTGCTCGATCGGCGACGCCACCGTCTCCGCCACGACTGTCGCGCTGGCACCCGGATAGTTGCATTCGACCTGGATCGTCGGCGGCGCGATCTGCGGATACTGAGCCAGCGGCAGCGTGAAGACAGCGATCGCCCCAGCCAGGGTGATCACAATCGACAGCACGGCGGCAAAGATCGGCCGGTCAATGAAAAATCGCGAGAGCATGCGGTTCCGGGGGGCCTCTTGGGTTGACGTCGCTGTGGCGGAGAATGGTCAGTCGTTTTTCCCCGCAGTATTTCCATGGGCATGAGCGAAACCGCCGGCGACGCCCCGAGGACCGCGGGCGGCAGCCGAGCCGCTTGGTCGCTATTTGGCGGCGACCTCCGGGGTCTGCGGACGGGGCTCAACGACCATGTTCTTCCGCAATCGCTGCAAGCCGGTCACCACAACCCGCTCGCCGGCAGCGAGTCCGCGTGTTATCGCGCGGCGGCCATCGACCAGCACGCCGACCTCGACCGGCCGCGCGGCGACTTTGCTTTCCGCGTCGATCACGTAGACGAACCGCCGCCCCTGGTCGCTCGCCAACGCCTCCTCGGGAACCATCAAGGACGGCGTCGGCTCGCCGATCGGGAATCGCAATCTGACGAAGAGGCCCGGCGACAACAGCCGCTCGGGATTCTCGATCAACAACCGAACGCGCAACGTGCCCGTGGCCGCGTCTATTTGATTGTCTTCGAAATCGACGACGCCACGATGGTTGTGTTCCTGATCGTCGGCCAGCGACACTTTGACTTCCACCCGAGCGTCGCGCGACGCCTTGATTCGGCCTTCTTTCACTAAGCGACGCAGCCTGAGCACGGTGCGTTCATCAATGTCGAAATAGGCGTGGATCGGGTCGTCGCTGACAATCGACGCGAGCGGTGTGTCATCCGCCTTGATCAGATTCCCAGGATCAATCATCCGCCGGCTGATACGGCCGTTGATCGGGGAGGCGATGCGAGTGAAGCTTTGATTGAGCCGCGCCAGATCGTGCGTGGCCTTGGCGGCCGCCAGCGCCGCGCGGGCCTCGTCGCGATCGAACATGCTGAGGTCGTGGTCCTCTTCCGAGATGACCTTCTTCTGGAACAACTCGTCGGACCGCGTCGCCTGCCGTTCCAGCCTTGCCAGTCGCGACTGAGCCTGCTCGACCGCCGCCGCCGCGCGAGCCACTTCGGCCTGATAGATGCGGTCATCGATCACGAAGAGCGGCTCGCCCGCCTTCACATCCGCGCCGTCCTCGAAGAGCACCTTGTCCAAGTAGCCGCTGACACGCGCCCGGACTTCGACGTCCATCACCGCCGCCGTCCGCCCCGTGAACTCTTCGAACTCCTGCACCGACTGCTCGACCGGTATCGCGAAAAACACGGTGGGCGGAGCCGGTTTCGGCGCCGGTGGCGCCGCCTTTTGACAGCCACTCGCCACAACCCAAGCCGTGGCCAAACCGATCCCGAGGATCGCTCGAATCGACCAACGGCACGGATTAAACGCGGTTGACTGCGCTGCTCGCATCGAGCGCTCCACAAGCTGAAGGGGCCGCCATCCAACGCAGCCACTGTGGAAACGCGACGATCGACGAACGAACGCGAACACCGGCAGGGGATGCGGAACGGCGCGAATCGCAGGCGGGAACCGCTCCGCCACCACCAGGCGATCATCAGACTATCGTGGCGGCGGACATGGCCGATCGATTCGGAAAACCGTTCCGTTGCATCCTAGTTCCCACAGGTTGGCTGTTGCAAGCGTCTACCGGTTATTACTCGCCTGCTACATCGAGTCTTCCCCGAGCATTTCCTGGCATTCGGCGGCCAGTAGCGCCGTGTCGCGATCCCCTGTCTGTTCGAGATGATAGACAAGGTTGTTGAGCATTCGGCGAAGGACCGCCCGTTCAGTATCGCCGGCCAACAACTCATCCAGTCCCAATCCTGGAAACATCGCCTGCAAATCGTCAGGCGAGAGAATTTTTCCATGGTTGAAGGCGTCCATCACGATATCCTCGGCAGGGTATCCAGCCGGGACACGCGCCCCATCGTACTTCAACAAGTAACGCCCCGGTGTCGCGACGCCCCGGAGGGGCCAACCGAGTCGACGGCCCACCGCGATCGTCACGTGTGACAGCAGGATCGGGAGTCCGCGTTTTCGCCTCAGAACACTCGCCAGCGAACTGTTTCGGGGATCGACATAATCATTCAGCGAGCCAGCGAACCGCGCGTCCTCAAACAACGCTTCACGCAACGCGCGCATCGCCAACTTGGGATCGATCTGGCGTGGCGGCGGATTCTCCGGCAACCGCGCCCGAACTCGATCGGCCAGCAGATCGAGTTGCCGCCGCAAATCCGCAAGCTCCGCGTCCGGATCGACGATCCGCGACACCAACCACATCCCTTCCTCGAGGTCCAAACGATTGTCGGGTTGCGCCGCGAACTCCGAGAACTCGGCCCGCAATCGACGCCACTGGCCATCTCGCAGAATCTTCGCCGCGCGACGGCGGGTTTCCGCCGATTCCGATTGCAACGCGGCCCTTAAAGCGGAACTCGCCTCGCGGCCCACTTCGAGCAACCGTTGAGTGGCCCGCTCGCGATCGGCGTACCGCGGCGCATCCAGGTCCGCGATCCATTGACGGATCGCTGGTGGCTGCGCCGTCGCGACCGTCGGCAATAAGGAAACGGCCGACAACAACGCGAACCCGACGTCCAAGTGGGATCGCCGCCGCCACTCGCCACTTTGGCCCAATCGCGTCCACCGCGATCGGACCTTCCACCAGGGAGCGAACATGCGCACGTCTCCAAAAGGCCAGCGTTTCGCCGAATGACGTCACGCATTCTATACCACAGGCCCTTATTTACCCGTTGTCCGCGGGTTCAGGCGATGAGTAGGCACGGGCCGGCCCGGGCGGAAACTCTGCACGGTGGCGTAGCTCAATTGGCCACCCACTCGATTCGCGACATCTTCGAGCGTCTCGCGAACAAGCCGTTCCAAGATCACAGGGTCCACCGCGACCCGCGCGTTGACCACCAGTTGAGCATCGCGGGTTCGGCACACGGATGGCACCGATAACTCCGGCCCCGTAAAGCTGCTCACCAGATTCGCCACGCCATAAGAATTTTCGTGAAGGCCAATCGCCTTGAGATGCGCTGTTTCCGCGTTCAGCGAATCGAGTCTACGCCGCAGGCCGTCCACGATATCGGTGAGCACGCGATCCAGATCGAACGGTTCGGGGGACGACAACCGCAACTGGGCGTTTAGCCAGCCGAGCTCCGCTTCTCCCGCCGCGTAGACATCGTAGTCCAGTTCGATCACACGACGACCAAACTCGCCGCGTTGCTCCAATAGTTCGCACAACGCTTCGAAGCCCGCTCCCGAGCGGGCCGACATCCGCAGAATGGGCCGCCCGGGAAACTGGCGAGAAAGCAGTTCCACAAGCACCTGAATGTCCACGTCGGAAAGCTCGTCGATCCGGTTCACAACGATGAAATCGGCTTCCTCGATCTGCTTCCGGAAAATGTACTCGGCCTGTGGCGAGAACCCGCCGCGGCTAGAACTGCTCGCGCCTGCTCCCAACTCCGCCCCGAGAATCCGTCGGCCATGGCTCGGCTTGAGAATCACGCCATACGGGGCCACATCGAGCGGCTGTTGGTAGACTTGGACAAGAGGTCGAATGACCGTCGCGACCAAGTCCGTGCAGCTTCCGACAGGCTCGGCGAGTATGACATCGGGACGGCAGCCGGCGTCAAGTTGTTCGACGACGGCGGTTAGTTCATTGAAGTTGCAGCAAAAGCAAGCGCCAGCGACCTCCCCGACATCGAATCCCTGGGAGCGAAGCGAGTTGGTATCGACGAGATCGGCCGCCTGGTCGTTGGTTACGATCGCCACCCGTTGGCCACGGGCTTGATAGTGGCGGGCGAGCCGCGCGATCGTCGTGGTTTTTCCTGCCCCGAGGAAACCGCCAATCATCACGAAGCGAGGAGCTGGGGAAGCGGACCGATTCGAATTCGGCCCGTCGGCGGTTTTGTCGATCGTCACAGCAATGACCCTTTGAGCGTTTGATCAAGCCTCGTTGGTCGAATTTAGGCGCGGGCGGCGGCCGCCGCAAGCGGCACGCGGGAGTTGACGGGACGACGGCCGAAAGGCCGATCGCTTAGCGACGAGTGATCGAGAGGAATCGCGGGATCGTCAGATCTTGGGATCGTCGTTCCCGAGGGTTGGGATTTTCCGGTTTGCCGATGGCGTGTAGCATGGGGCGGGTTGTAAAAAGGCCGATCCACCCGCTGGGAGCACGGTCGCCACAGCCCGGAGTCTGGCCGTTCAGCCGTGCTCCGAGTACTTTTCCGAAGACCCTTCCGAGCGGGATTTAATGGCGAGCTTAGGCGAATGAGCGTGGCGGCGAACGAACGGATCATCAATGTCCCCAATGCGTTGAGCACCGCGCGGTTCGTGCTGGCGATCGTCGTTTTTGTGCTGGTCGAGCATGCCTGGTATCCGGCGGCGTTGGCCGTGTTTTTGGTCGCCGCATCGACCGACTGGGTGGACGGATATTGGGCGCGCCGATTCGGTCAAGTGTCGAAAGTCGGCCGGATACTCGACCCGTTCGTCGACAAAATCATCATCTGCGGCACCTTCATTTACTTAGCGGCCGCTGGGCAACTGTCGGGAATTCCGCCATGGGTGGCGGTGGTTGTGGTGGGCCGCGAACTGCTGGTGACCGCGTTGCGTTCGGCGATCGAGGCGAGTGGCGGCGATTTTTCCGCATCCTGGTCGGGCAAATGGAAGATGTTTTTCCAATGCGTCGCCGCCTCCGCCAGCCTGTTGACGCTCTCCTACAGCGACTCAACACCGCCCGCATTCTTGTCGTACGCGCTGACCGCAAGCGTTTGGCTGACCGTGGCGAGCACCGTCTACTCGGGCCTCGACTACGTCATCGCCGCCGCCCGCCGCTGGCGGGCCTAGAGATCGGTGGCCTCTGACGTTCAAGTTACGACGGACTCTCGGGTCCGGCGCAATTCTCGCCTTGTAATAAACGGAGGACTTCTTAACGAGTGACTTCATTTGCTCGGCACCGACTTTTTCCACCTTCGGATCGAAGCGAGCTAGTCTGCGCAGTACGTTTGTCATGGTCAGATTAGCCACGCTGTGAACCTTGGCCATGCCCTATCGCTACGACGTTTTCATCAGTTACCGCAACCAACACGGAAGCGACCGATTTCCTGGAGGTGAACGGAACGGTTATTCCACCCAACAGCCCACAGGCCGTCGCGTTGGAAGCCAAGGTGAAGTTACTGGCAAAGCTGCTCGCAGACCGCGCCTGCATTTGGCACCCGACCATCAACCGTTCTCGATTGTCGATCCGGCAACCCTGGAACTGCCACCACCGCCCCCACCCCGAAAACCCACGCCATGACATCTAATGGGGTGAATGCACACGGACAGGACAATCGATTTGATTCCGGCGGGGCGTGGTTCTGAAGACTATGTGCGGCGGGTTCACGACCTGGATTGGCAGGCGCTTTATGAACGTCATTCGCTGGGCGATTTTTTAGAGCGGCTCCGCCAGGAGTGGACACGAGACTACGACTTTGTGCTGCTTGATAGTCGAACCGGACTCACGGACATTGGCGGTATCTGCACGATCCATTTGCCGGATGTAGTCGTATCGGTGTTCACGGCGAACCATCAAAGCATGGAAGGCACCGCTTATATGGCGGGGCGTATCAACGAGCAGCGACGGGACTTCTTTTATAGTTCCGGAAAGGCTTTGATTATGCCGCTGCTCTCCCGATGGGAAGAACGGGACGCGCCGGACGACGCTAAACAGTGGCTCCCTAAAGTGCTCGACACTTTGCGTCCAAGCTATGACCAATGGCGGAGCAAACACGCCGCCGTCGAGCGGCTCGTCGAGCTTTTAAAGATCCCCTACAAAGCCAAGTGGAATTTTGGCGAGCGGCTGGCTGTTCTTGAAGAGAGCGCCACCGATCCTGGTTCGGTCTCCTATCACCTACACATCATCGCCGCCACGCTGGCCCGCGACTTTCGCGACACCGACCTGCTCGCTTGCGAGCCAGAAAAATATGTCCGAACCGCGGCACAAGAAGCACCACGCAAACGAGTGCCGTCCACTGCCCAGGATATCGCCACCCCGAAAAGCCTGAGTGGCTCGAATACCGGTGGCGCTGAAACCGCCGCGGATTCTGCAACCGAGATCGCCGCTGATGTCCGTGCTTTGCTTCGGGCCGTAATTGTGCGTGAATCTCGTATCCCAATGTCCAACCCGAACCGCTCGGTAGATCATGACGCGTCACACGCCGATGCCGACACGTTAGACATGGAATTGTTAATGAATTTGAAATTGCTACTGCCTGACCTTTCCGATGTCGAAGCAATTCAGCGTATCGATGAACTAAAGTCTGTTCGCAGCTTATTGGGACGTCGTACATTTCAAACATTAACGCATATTGGCATTGGCTTAGACGCGATTATAAAAATGCTTCGAGAATTAAGCCCCCTGCTGAAAAGCTGAATTACAACTGTTATTTTGCAACACGTGAGCGGCTCCGCGCTGGCTGCCCTAATTCAGACCAATTTCTGTCACCGGTGTGAGTACGCACTGCCTCGCGGTTAAATCACGGGCTGGGAGCGGGGGGACGCAGCGAGTCCAATTTTTTTTGAAACCACTGCTGCGGTGAGAACCGCAAGCGGTCTTGCTGCTTTTCGATCTGCCGGTTGAGCTTCGCGGCCAACTCCCGATTTTCGTCGGCCAGCCGCTCTTGAACGATCTCCTCGATCCCCTCGCCTAACTGCTTGGCGATTGGCCCCTGCAGATATCCGAATTTACGCAGCCGCAGGTCGACCAGTTCCAGTTTCGCTTGCGTGACGACGGGACGGACCACGATGTCCGGCGGCAAGCGTCGCGGATCCAACTCCACGCCCACCTCGCAACTGGCCCAAAGCCGCGCGACGGCGTCCGCCTCGCCGCCAACACTCAGTAGCAGCAGGCCGCGCTCCCACTGGGCGATCCGACCGGAAACAACCAGCTTCGCTCGGCAATCAAGATCCACGCGCAGCTTGTTGTCCGCCGTCTGCTCAGCCCGTTCCACTCGCAGTTGCAAAGCGTCCGCCCCGGGCGACAAATCGATGCGATACCGCTTCCAGGTCCCGTGGTTCGCTGCGCGATTCACCCGTTCACTGTCTAGCCGCAATCCATCCAACGATACTTTCAATCGGCTGAAGACATTCTTGGTTTGCCCCCACTGTTTCACGTTCTCATACTTGTCGGGAAAATGCTTGAGCGCCATCTCCTCGATCAACCGCCGCAACTCATCCGGACTCGCAATTTGCGCCTGCGCCAGAACAGTCGCCCTTGGCATCCCCAAGAACGCGACGACCACGGCCAGCTTAGCGGTGAAAGATCGGATGGCGATCATGGATGGGGCGACGCGTCCTTAATCCAGGAAACTTGGGTAATCAACTGCTGTAGCGAGGCGAACGAGATCGCCGCGTTCACCGCGAACCGAGGCGATTTGTTCGCGGGGAACGTCGCCAACGACGCGTCGGCCACTAGGAATACGTTGAAGTCATTGGAAAGGTTCTCGTAGCCGGCCGTCGTTCGGCAGAAGCACATATCGGTGGCGTATCCGGTAAGTAGTACGTGCCGCACTCCGTTTTTCTTGAGGAAGTCCCGCAGCGGCGGATACCCCTCGCTGTCGTAGATCACCACGTCGGCCGGATCGACCGTCACCGAGGTGCTCACCGGGATCGGCAAGTTCCAAAACCCATCGCCGTTGTACTGGCCGCCTGCGTCAAGCCCCGGGAATTGCTGAAAGTAATCGCGCACCGGCTGTAAGGCGTTCAATTCCATTTTCTCTGGCAATGACGCGCCTTGATACT
This sequence comes from Planctomycetota bacterium, assembly GCA_046074805.1. Lineage (GTDB taxonomy): Bacteria > Planctomycetota > Planctomycetia > Pirellulales > Pirellulaceae > CAIXSC01. The sequence continues at coordinate 15,729 of JBJTOW010000340.1, forward strand.
TATAAGCCGCCAGCATCCGCTGCAATTCCACTCTGCCCGCAGACCGTTCCTCTGAGGTTGGCGTCTTGTGAAACGACCGATACACCTTAGTGCGGATCAAGTCAGCCGGCCCCGGCAAACTATACATAATGAAGGCTGCTTTACCACGCAGGCGTTTCAGCAGAGGATCGATGACTTGGCGAGTATGTTTCGCCGCCAGGGCGTTCTTGCGAGGCGTGCAAAAATCCGCCACTCCATTTGGTTCGGGACTCTTCCAACCCCATTCATCGTCGATCGCCCAGGGATGGACCATGATGACGGCCGTCT
>JBJTOW010000341.1:0-5148 GCA_046074805.1 Planctomycetota bacterium
CCAAGCAACATCAAGGCCCACCCGCCAGTCCCAGAGAGACCTTTTGCTTTCGAACCATCAAACCTTGTTGCTGATTGCATCCGTCAGTACTACCTGCAGGGGTTGTGGACAGAGGACTCAGGGCCGACAGGGAGGATGGGACGTTCATGGCCGAGGGCATGGGGCGAGGAGCAGCAGCGGGGGCAGGACCCGGCCGGCCAGGCGCCTGGGCCCGGGGCGGGATGGGGCCGCCTGGCAGGCGCGAAGGCGGCCCGGTGTGACAACTGCCCTCGTCAGGTCGGCGCGATCCGGCGCTCTCGAACCACCTTGCCCCATTTGTCCATCTCGCTGGCGATGATCTGAGTCAGGGCCTCCGGGCTGCTGGGCTCGGCCACCATGCCCTGCGCCGCCATGCTCTGCTGGACGACGGGGTCCTGCATCGCCAGACGGATCTCGTGGTTGAGCCGGGCCACGATCTCGCGCGGCATGCCTGCGGGCCCGACGAAGCAGTACCAGTTGTTGGCCGAGAAGCCCGGCACGCCCGCCTCGGCGATGGTCGGCACCTCGGGCATCGAAGCCTGACGCTTGTCGGTGGTGACGCCCAGCACCTTGAGCTTGCCAGTCTTCACGTGCGGCAGCGCCGACGGCGGGCTCGCGAAGCTGATCTGCACATGGCCGGCGATCAGGTCCACCATGGACGGTCGTCGTTCCATCCGACATCGACGAATAGTCGCTTTCGAACACATAAAGGTGATCGGCGGTCGCCAGAAAGGCGCTCGTCCAGCCAGTGGGAATCGCTTCAGCCGCGACCGGTCCGGCTTGATCGTCGAACACGTCGAACGAAACGACGCTCAAGAGTCGCGACGTCTGGTCGCTCACCGGCCGGATGATGTCGCCCGGCTCATGGAGCGTCCCGCCACGCACAAAGTCGTGTTGCCCATCGAGCGTTGAATACTGGGGCAGCAGTCCATCGACCAACGCGTCCAGCCGCGGCTTGACGCCCGCGAGATACGTTTCGCGATCTTCATAAACGCAGGTTGGACCATCCCAGTACGCAAAGCGACCGCTCGTCGGAGAAACCCCGACCATCACGTCTTCACCGGTTGGCGACGCTGTCATCAAGACGCCACCGAATGTTCGATAGACCGGTTCGTCCTCTGGCTTGCTTGCGAAGGCGATCGCCATCGGGCCGTCGAAGCCGAGCTCCGTGTCCGAATCCGCTTCACCAGCCGCATCGTCGCTTGCGTCACCCGTGCCTCCGTCATTTCCGTCTTCCGATCCATCGCCTGCGTCTGGATCGCCTTCGTAGGGCAGCGATTCGGGCGGGATCGTCGAGGGATCCCTGTCCGGGCAGATCATGCGTGGAGGCGGCAACGCCAAGTCGCTGTTGCTAACGATTACGAAAACCTTGTCGCCGATGGCCCGGGATTCGACATAATCGCCGTCCATTCGGGTCTCTTCGAGCAGTTCGGGGGCGGATGGATCGCCCACGTCGAACACTGACACGGTAACGGCCGACTTCGCTTGCATCGATGGCGAGTACGGCAGGTCGGCCACCGCCATCCGTCCGAACATCGGGTCGACGCCCCAGCCATGCCAACGCGTGGAGATCACCGTCAACCGGTCGCCCGCTAAAAACTCGCCCACTACGTTTCCGTCGATCAATATCCGGGAAACAACCGCCATGCCCGAGTCGCTGGAAACGCCTGACAGCGCCGAGGCGATCACCACTTCGCCATTGCGAGCAACGTATAGATAGCTTCCGTCCGTTTCCACCAAATCGGCTTCATCCACCCCGGCCACCTGCGTGTTGGTGGTCGAATGGTTCGTAACGCTGGCCCCCGAGCCGCTTTCGTTTGCCGTTGGGCCCCGAAGCTGGCTGGAAGCGACGGAGTCGTACATCATCAACGGGTAGTAGCCGTACGTTGGCTGCCCGAACTGCGTCTCGTAGTCTTTAAGGGCCTTCTGTACGAGGAAACCCTTGACGTCTTCCACGGTTTCGAACCGGGGCAACGCTTCGGGCAGCCCCCCTAGCAGGCTGGCCGCCATCACCGCCCGGTCTTCGAGTCGCTCGACAAGGTTAATGCTGCGCCGCGCCCGCAGTCGCTTTGCGGAATCACGCAAATGCTTGTGCCGCCGCTGTTTACGCCGCTCAACGCCAATTTCTTGGCAATGCTCGCCAGCGGAAGAGGGGGCCCGACCAGTGTCTAAGCCACCGGCTAGAAAACGGGCGAGCTTGCGAAGCGGCAGCATGGAACGGACCCCGTCGAAGGTGGAAAGATACCGGTACGAAATGCTAGCTGTCAGCCGGACAAAGGTCAAGGAATTGGCATGCCGCGTTTCAGACCGCATCGGGACTTCATCGGACCGCCCGGCTATGCCGCTCAAGTTTTCCAGTCGCCGAGCTGGTTCGGCGGGATTTCTGGTCGATGACGGGGTTGAGATGACCGGCGTTTGGTTGAGGAAGGAGTCCTCCGACGACGTTCTCAGCCAGCCGACCGCCAAGTGCTGGTTCAAATCAAACACTTCGAGTTGGCAAACCGCGCATCAGCCTTGACAGTTCTCTTCGCGACGCGGATGTCGACGGACTGGGAATTCCGTCGTATCCGTACGGGAAGTCTGTCGTAACAGCATGGGAAGTCCGCCATGCCAGAAGATGAAGAGTTGACAAATCGCTAAGAATCGGACACGACCGTCCGCTTCCGCCATGCCTGCCACGCTTCCCACGCCATCGGCAACACGGAGACCACGATGATTCCCAGAATTACGAGGCTGAAATTGCGCTTCACGGCCGGATGCTGGCCGAATAGATAGCCAGCCGTCAGGAAGATCGCCACCCACACGACCGCGCCGACGACGTTGTAGGCCAAAAAACGGCCGTAACGCATCGCGCCCACGCCGGCGACGAACGGCGCGAACGTCCGCACAATCGGCACGAACCGGGCGAGGATGATCGTCTTCGCTCCGTATTTCTCGAAGAACGCGTTCGTGCGGTCCAAGTGCCGCCGGTCAAACAACCAGCTCTTCTCGCCCCGCAACACGCGTGGCCCGAGATACTTGCCCAGATGGTAGTTCGCCGTGTCGCCCAGAATCGCGGCGACGATGAGCAGGGCGCCGAGCAGCCACACGTCGAGTTCCCCGAGCGACGCGATCGCGCCGGCGGCGAACAGCAGCGAATCGCCCGGAAGAAACGGAGTCACCACGACCCCCGTTTCCAAAAAGACGATTCCAAACAAAATCCCGTACGTCCAGGCGCCGTACTCTCGAGTCAGTTCGGCCAAATGCCGGTCGATGTGGCGAATGAAATCGACCAGCGCCAAGATCGCGTCGAGCATCGTTCGGGTTCCTCCATGAACCGTTTCGGCAGATGGCGGGCTTCGACCGCCGGGAAGTCGCCAATCGTGAATGCTCACGGATTGGGCGTCAAACTTCATAACCCGAACCGCACGTTTTGCATTTGCACATTTCTCTTTGTACGACGGACTTCCAGTCCATCTCTCTTTGTACGACGGACTTCCAGTCCGTCGCTCTTTGTACGACGGACTTCTAGTCCGTCGCCTGCCATAGCTCACTCGCTGCGGGGCGGCGACCGCATGACTCCCCAAGCGTCAACCTGGAGTACCTCAGGCCACGGCGACGGACTGAAAGTCCGTCGTACATACGTTGCCGAACATCTCTTTTTGCCGCCGTCCGCCACTACTCGGGCAACGGCTTGCCCTTGGTTTCCGGCAGGAACGGTAGCACAACCAGCCCAATGAGAAACACGGAGCACATCGTCATGCCGGCATACCGCATCGGCTCGGCCGTGCCAGAGAACAGATAATTGAGTCCGATTTTCACGAGCGGTCCAAATGCGGCTACGAACCGTCCGACGTTGTAGCAAAAGCTCGTGCCGGTCGAACGCAAGCGAGTCGGGAACAATTCCGGGAAGTAAATCGCGTAGCCGCCAAACAACGATAACTGGCAGAACCCCATGATCGGGACCAAAACCCAAATCTGCCAAAACTCTTGCAAGACGAAAAACACCGTGATAGTGCTGGTGAAGGCGGCCAGGAGCGCGATCGTAAACGTTGGTTTCCGGCCGATCCGCTGCGACAACGCGCCGAAGCCGAACATGCCGAAAAACGCGCCGATGTTGATGGCGATGGACGTGAAGCTTTGGTTCTTTGTCAGGATCTGACGCACTTCTTTATCCACGGATTCCTTGGCCGCCTTGAGCTCCTCAGGAGGCTTAGCGTCTTTACCCGCCTTCCACAACTCGAAAAGCGCTTCGACTTTCGCCGCGTCGCCTGTCCCGCCGCTCTTCGCCGCCGCGATTTGCTTGTTGAAGACCTCCGTCGTGACCGGCTTCAGCTGCACCTCGCGGATAAGATCCGGCGTATAGAAGCCGACCGCCCACAGACCGATCACGCCCGAACAGGCCAAAGCCAAGCCCAGGATCGCGTGTTTTCGCAGAAGTGGCTCGCGGAAAAGCTCGGTGTAGGATCCCAACTGCTTTTGCACGGCTCCGGTGTGCGACGCCTGCTCCCAGCGTTCCGGCTCCTTCAAGCGGCGGCGAATGACGAGCGCCAGCAATGCGGGCAAGGCGCCAATACAAAACATGATTCGCCAAGGACTTGTCGGTAGGCCTTCGCCTTCCGCTAAGCCTAAGCCTAAATTGATAAATGCGGCGCTGATGTTGCCGAAGGCGGAAAAAGCTTGCAGCAAAGCCAGGGATTGCGTTCGAGCCCTCGCAGGCATGACTTCAGCGACCAACGCCACGCCCACAGCGAACTCGCCGCCGACGCCCAATCCTGTTAGGAATCGGTAGATCGCAAAGTCGTAAACGGTGACGGATAAGGCGCTCAGCCCAGTACACAGAGAATACATTAAGATCGTGATGAGCATCGTCTTGGCGCGGCCGATGCGGTCGCCGAGCATCCCGAAGATTAGCCCGCCCGACGCCCAACCGGCAATAAACACACTCGTCGAAATGTCGCCAAAAGTGCGCGACCAAAAGGCGAAATCATAGTTCGGATCGGCCTTATAATGCTTGAGCAAATCGGCCATCGCCTGCGGCCGGGCCAGGATAAACAACTGCTGGTCAAGGCAGTCGAATAGCCAACCGAGCGCCGCCACCACCAACACGAACCAGTGATACCGGTTCATCGACGCGTACCACGGCCGCGT
>JBJTOW010000342.1:0-5224 GCA_046074805.1 Planctomycetota bacterium
CACGACTCTGGTTCGAAACGGCTCCGCCCGCCAGCTCGCTCGACGGCGCTAACCGTGATCCCCAGCCGCGCTTCCGTCTTTCCTCCGCCTCGCATCGCGTGTGATTTTCGACGCGCAATCTCGCGGGTTGTGTCGTCTTACTTAGTTGTCTTTCCCGTAGTTGCAAACAGTTGTTGAAAACCGTTGTTGCAAGCAGTTCCCCAAGGAGATTCTCTCGTGACCAAGAACATTCTCGCACTCGTCGGACTTGTAGCCCTCGTCATCGGCTTGGCCGTTTGGCAGTACGGCTTCTTCCGAGACGTGAAACAGCAGATTGAACGCGAAACGGCGGTCGCTCGCGCGCAGACCATCGTTCGCAACATGGAGGAGCGAGCCGCCGCGCTCACCGACCGGGCCCGGAAGCTGCGGATCGATGCCCGTGCCCGGGAAAAGGAAATGGAACGCGACGTCGAGCAAGTGGAGACGACCAAGCAGGCGGTGGTGAAGCTGGCCGGCGCGGCGCGCGACGCGGGCTTGCCCAAGCCGTCCGAGGCGACCAAAGACGATCTGCAAAAGTCGCTGCCGTTTGGCGGCCGCTCGCTGACGGCGGGTGAAGTCTACCGCACGCTGGAAAAATGGCAGGGAGATGCGTCGAGCAAGGAGCAACGCAACAAAGTCACTCGCGTGATGATCGACCGTATCCGTTCGACCGCCGACCAACTCGAACAGAAGCAAAGCCAATTCGCGTCGCAGGTGCAGGCGACCCGCGCGACACTCGAGCGTCTGGAAATGCAGCGCGACCTCGCGGCGCTCGACAAGGAATTGGCGGAACTCGGAGCCAGCGCCAGCGGCAATCCGGCGGGCGAACTCAAGGATGTCCTCGAAACCTTGCAGAAGCAGATCGACGAATTCGAATCGACGAGCGAGGTCCTCGGCGCGGAACAGGTCGCCGGCCAGCCGCTGACCCCCGCCGATGTCCTGGCCGGAGCCGACAGCGGCTCCAACGTCCGCAAGGAACTGGATTCGCTGTGGGAGAAGAAGTAGCCAACTCGGCGGTCGAACTGCCCAGCGGCGTTCGCTCGCCAGGTATCCCCTTCTCACCGTCCGTAACTCGGCATCTCGCCTCGGGTCCGCTTTATGACCGCTTCTACCGACAATCCACCTGGAATTCGCGACGCGATCGTCGCGGTTGCCAACGCTTCACGGCGCGGCGACCGCGACGGGCTGAACCGAGCTCCGACAGCTTTAAGCTTGGCGGCGCAACCGATTCTGCGGCCGACCGTTGCGGGAATGTTGAAGCGCCGTCGGGTCGGTGGGCCCGACGGCATGGTGGCCGAGGCCGAGGATATTCTCAGCATTCTGCTTTGGCAGCTCGTGGCGGTAGCCCGGCAATGCGACGCCGAGACCGACGACGAGGCCACAAACTGGCTGGGGACAATAGTTACCAACCTGATTGAAGATCAAGCGAAACGCCCCGTCGACGACTCCGCTTGTTGATGGAGCGGCTGTTTAGCTTCGGGTATTATCACGAAAGCTGGGGAACCGATCCGCTCCATCCGAACCAGGAACCGCCAGCCGACAACGCTCGCGATGGCGGCGACCCGCACCCATAAACGCTCCTTACTATCGATTACGCCAAGTTACACCCAACCGATTCACCGCACCGCGAGGAAATCCCGCATGTCTTCGCCGCTTTTCATTACCTCTTCCAATGGGGTCCCAACGCGTTCGCACAGCCGCTGGCGCCTCGTTATTCTCTTGTTGGCAGTGGCCGTAATCAGTCCTGGCTGCGGATCGCGGGCGCCGGCCTCCGCCGCCCCCGGCCCAGTTGCCGCCCCCGACCCAGTTGCCGCCCCCGGCCCAGCCACCTCCGCCGCCACGCCTCTACTCGCCGAACTTGAACGCTCGTTGGAACAACTTCAGGCCAAGTCGCCACAACTGCTTGATGCGTTGAAACAATACCGTGTCGAGTTGGCGAAGGTCACGGCCGATCTTCGCAGCTCTTTAGCTCGGACCGGCGCGACGCTCGAACAGGCGCGGTCCCTCGATAGCGCGAAGAAGGGCCAGGACAACAATCTTGTGACTTTGCAGCGTCTCGATCGCCGCGCTACGGACGTGCGAATCATCCTTGCCAAGCTTGACGATGCTCGCAGCCGCAATTCCCATTTGGTGGCCGAGTTGCAATACGTATTGCGCGACCTGAAGACGAAGGAGCAGGTGGCCGCGCTGATCGATAATGCGATGCAAGATCGAGCTCGCGAACTTCTTAAACAGGCGGAAAATCAAAATGACTTGAGCCCGCTGAGGATCTTGGAAGATCCGAAAACCTACATAGAGGTCTCCGACGCTCAAAAACAAACAGCCGAAGCGCTCACCAAATCCCTGTTGCCAGCGCGGCCCGAAAAGCAGCTTAGCGACTTGCCCGCGCTCCCCATACTCGACTTTAAGGCCGCGAACGCAGCCGAGCAGTTTTTGCTGGACGACCTGCGCGGTGAACTCGAGAAGGGGCGGAAGTTGGCGGAGGAGCAGCTGAAGAAGACTTTACCGGAGGCGGCCATCGAAAGTTTGCAACGCGCGCTTACGACGGCGTTGCAACGGGTCGATGCGTACGTGAAGGTTAAGACGCTCTCCTGGCAAACGCCAGCCGTCGAACAGATCTCGGCGGCTCGAAAGGCGCTATCCGAACAGCTTGCGGGGCCTTACATGGAAAGCATCACGACAGCGTTGTCCGAAGCGCGCGGGTCGGGAAACTGGAATGCGGTGCTTGATCTTCTGGAAGCGGTGGCTCGTTTGGCGCCGGCGACCGAGAAACTCACGGAGACGATCACCAACATCGAAACCGTCCTGAAATACCGCGCGAACATCGAAGACCTGGATGCGATCGTGGCACACGAGCGTTTACAGGAAATCAAGTCGCTAATCACCGGCGTGCCATACGCTCCCCAGACGTTCAAGGACTTTGGCAAGAACAAAAATAACGCGTTGGACATCACTTCGCGTCAAGCGGCCCAAAATGCTCTGGGAATGGCCTGTCGCGTCTACCTTGCTCAAACTGCGGAAATCTTGAAACTGCTGCAACGCTTCAATGCCAATGCGCCCGCTGTCCAGACGAAGGAACGTGAGCGCGCGGTAACATTGAATGAGATGTCACGACTGCTCGCGGCTCGCGATCGAGAAGATCAACGCTTGTTCGTCGCCTACAACGAAGCAATCACCGAGCGCCAAACGGTTCGCGCGAAACTGGTGAACGCGGAGGGACTTCGCGCGGATTCCGACGAGGTGAAAGCTGAGGACCAAAAAATCGCCGAGTTGAGAAGCACGCAGTCTCACTATGCGGTCGGCCATGATCGAGCGACGGGAAAGGCGGAGAAACCCGATCCAAAGACGCTCGTTGACGACTATCGTAACTTACTCGTTGGGGAAGTTAACTCAATCGGCATGGTGATGGTTCGGATTCCAAAAGGCACCTTCACGATGGGTTCACCGGAAACTGAATCAGGCCGTGATTCCGATGAAGCACAAGTGCCCGTGACTATTTCGAAGGATTTTCTGGTCGGCGCGTACGAGGTAACTAACTCCCAATCGTTGGCGTGGCTGAACGATCCGTCGGTGACCTACGACGAAAGCTGGATGGACCTCGACGGTGGTCCGATCGCCCGCAGCGGTCGCACATTTTCGCTGCGGACTGCCGGAACGGGAAATCGCCCGGTGACGCATATTTCCTGGTTTGGAGCGAAGGCGTTTTGCGCGTGGCTAAGCAAGAAGGAAGGTCGGGTGTACCGTCTCCCGACGGACGCGGAATGGGAATACATGGCCCGCGCCGGCACGTCGACGGCATACCCGTGGGGCGACACCTGGGTCGAAGGTAAAGCGAACGTAGGCAGTAGCGGGGTGCAGGATGTGGGCCAGTATGCACCGAACGGATGGGGCGTTTTCGACTCGGTAGGCAATGTTTATGAATGGACCGAAGACTGGTATAGCCCAGAGCGGAGCGGCGGCGTGGACCCGGCAGGCCCCGCTAAAGGTTCGGCCCGGTGCATCCGGGGCGGTAGCTGCAGCGGCACCGCCAGGCACGCCCGGAGCGCGAACCGCAACGGGCTCGATCCGTCGGACCGGGACAACGACCTGGGCTTTCGCGTTGCCGCGAGTCCGATGGGTCCTCCAGCGTCCGGAGCGACCCGGTAAGCGTAGCGGAGCCGATCGCGGAGCCGCCGGGAGCGTCGCGAAGCCGCGACCAAGGCGCAGCGAACGGCGGGAGCTGCTACGTCGGTTCCACGCCCATCCCTGGTGTTCCCGCAACGCCAACCTTTACGTTAGCCCAAGTACGGCTACGTGATTCGCTCGCTCCGTGTTGCAGGGGTAAAAGATGCCAGTCCAGGGCACCGCGATGCGGCATTCCGATTGTACGATCGACTTCCCCGTCCGTCGCGATCCCCCAAGTCCTAAGGGATAAAGCCTGGGGCTATAAGCTGTCGCCGCTCCACGGGGAGTATAATTAGCAAATATCGTTTTAGCCACGCAGGCCGCCATACACCGCTGCGATGGACTAGGAAATCTGTCGTGGACGAGGAAAGGTGCAACTTCAAAAACTCCGTTGCGGGTTATGATTTGCGGCCCTCGCTTGCGCTTCGGGTTAATATATCCAAACTCCAATCCGTAAACGGTTGCGAATCATCATCCTATTCGTTCGATTCGCTCGATTCGTGGTACATCGACGATCCACCGGCTTTGCCTGGAGGACAAGAAAAATAGGATTTACCACGAATCGCACGAATGAAAGGCTGTGTGCTCGTCGTCTTGCACCGGAAAACTCTTGATGCGACCCTGGCACAGGCGGCCCTCGCCGGAAGTATGGTAGTGGACATGGTGCCGCAAGGTGTGCGTGAGGGAAACCCAGCGCAGGTAGTCGCTCATTCCACCGCTCGCCTCGTCTGCTCTGTTGGGCCTTCCCAATCCCAGAATCTACGTGCCACCGCGAAACTCGAAAAAGGTCCTGACACGAATGGCACTGGCGTGTGGAGGTGGGCGCGCAAAGTGGCCTTTGGCAGCGAGCGTCATTTTTGTCTGGTCCACGGCAACCGTTCACGGGAAAGAGGCTCGCTATCACAACCCGAAGCGCCAGCGAGGGCGAATCAGAGGGTTGCCATTTGCGGCCCCTTGCTTGCGCTTCGGGTTGCGATGTCCAAAGTCTGACTCGTGAACGGGTGCCAAAAAGCGGCGCCGTGGGCGCCTCGCTCCAAAGAGG
>JBJTOW010000343.1:0-4238 GCA_046074805.1 Planctomycetota bacterium
CTGTTGACGGAACAAATCGAATTCGCTGACGTGTTGGTGTTGAACAAGATCGACCGAGTGTCGCCGGAGCAGGTCGAGGGTTTGGAGCGGTTACTGCGGTTGATGAATCCGACTGCGAAATTCGTTCGTGCCAGTTATGGCGAGGTGCCGCTGGACGAGATTCTGAATACGAATCGGTTCGATATCGAGCGGGCGGCGGCGGCTCGAGGGTGGATGGAGCAACCGCGCGGTGAAGAGTCCTCGGAGTCGGACGAGTATGGCATCACGAGTTTTGTGTTTCGCGCGCGGCGACCGTTCCATGCTGGGCGGCTTTGGGACCTGTTCGAAGGAGATCGGCTTTCGGGCGTGTTACGCAGTAAGGGATTCTGCTGGCTCGCGACGCGACACGACGAGGCGCTTTTGTGGTCGCAAGCCGGATGTTCGGTAACGCTAGGGCCCGAGGGGCATTGGTGGGCAGCCGTGCCGAAGGACGATTGGCCGGATGACGAAGCCGAACGCATGGCGGTGATGGAGGACTTTGCTGGCCCGTACGGCGATCGGCGCCAGGAACTCGTCTTCATCGGCATCGATATCGACCGTCAAGCGATTGAACGCCAACTGGAATTGTGCTTGCTGTCGGACGAGGAGTTTGCGGCCGGCCCCGAGGTCTGGAATCTGTGGAGTGATCCCTTCGAACAGACCGACTGATTGGTCGCTGTCACCGCTCTGAAGTCACCGCTCTGAACGCTGGCGATTCATTCTGGATAGCCGATGGCTCGGTTCGCCCGCCACTCGATGGAGATGGGTGATAAGCCTTGACGGCTAGACAGCCTTTTTCGAGTTTTCGATCAAAACTCGCTTTTCCGTATTCTCCGGCACGATTGATTTTCACGGAAGCGGTTGGGTTGGGCAACGCGTCGTTGTGCCGACCATCCGGACGTCGAGTCTTCCGTGGGGCTTTCATTTGAGCCGACACGGCCATCAAACCGGAGAAAGTGGCATGGGGGTGCCGGAGCTCGCTGTCATTGTGTCGACTTATCAGCGTCCTGAGCATTTGCGACGATGTCTGGTTTCATTAACGACGCAACAAGATGTCGATGGCCGTTTCGAAGTGATCGTCACGGACGATGGCTCGATGGACGACACCGAGTTGGTCGTGGCGGACTTTGAGCGTCAGGCCGACTTTCCCATCAAGTTCACGACGCACCCGCATAACGGTTTTCAACTGTCGCGGTGCCGCAATGAGGGCGTGGCGGTATCCTCCGCCCCCTATCTTTTATTCACCGATGGCGATTGCATTCTGCCACCGGATCATCTTCGCTGTCATTTGGAGTTCCGCCGTCCTGGCAAGTTGGTTGCCGGTGATAATTATCGTTTCAACGAGGAAACGAGCCATCGTGTGACCGACGACGCGATCCGTAGCGGGGTCTGCTTCGATTGGATCCCCGCTCAGGAGCGCCGCCGCCTCGCTGGAAAGGCCTTGCGAGCTTGGGGCTACCAGTTACTGCGATTTAAAATGTTGCCGCGACTGACAGGAAACAACATCGGTGTTTGGCGGGCCGATTTCGAACGGGTGAACGGTTTCGACGAGAACTTTGTCGGTTGGGGGTTCGAGGATCGCGACTTACAGCGGCGCCTTGAAATGGTTGGGGTGCGATGCATGTCGATTCTCAGTCGCACGGCGGTTTGCCATCTCTGGCATCCGCCCGCCCCATCCTTTGCCCGAAACGGCGTCGGCACGAGAAACCTTGAGTATTTCCAGCGAGCGACGATCCCTTCGCGTTGCCAGGTCGGACTCGCGGAGCGAATCTTGGCGATGAAAGCCGCTCCGACAGAACTCGAGGATTCGGTTCCAACGCTGTTACCGTTCTCAAAGGCGGAATCGCGGCATATGCCGGACCCCGGGAACGCTCATCGCTCGAAAAGACAAGTCGCTTGATTCCGGGGTTTTCATCAAGGACAAATCCGTACTAACGCGTTGCGGAAACGCCTAATAACGCTTTGCACTTTTTCGTTACGAGTTACCGTTTCGCGGGCCAAAAGTCGCCGGACCGCGTCCGCGACATCCTCGGGCAGTCCGTCTGCCAAAATCTCCTGGTAGCGTTTGCCGGTTGACTCCGATTCGATCACTGGTCCCTCCAAGATTTTTGTGAGCGGGGTGCGTTGATCGAAGGATTGGAAATGGCGTAATTGATTGGCGGCGAGCAAGACCAGCATTGTGCGGACACATTTGCCGCAGCGACTGCAATTGCCCTGTATCGAAAGGTTTTCCCAGCAGACTCGCAAGTTGCGTCGCAGGATCGGCTCGGCCGCGATCCGCTTGAGCTTGCGAAGCCGGTAAATCGGCTCATCATGAAATAGCCGAAGATTCGATGTCGACCACTGCGGATCCAAATCCTGATGGGAGCCGCAAGGAACATCGTCCACTGCGTCGTAACTCGAAGGAATCACCGCGCCGCCTATAACGCTCGACAGCAAATGGCCCGTGGCTGCCAATGCTCCGCCATGCGTCCGATCCCAGGACGACATCGAAGTGTTGAATAGAGGATGTTTTCGTAGGTTAGTACGGACGACGTCAAGCGACCGATGGACATGGTCTGCGACCTCTCGCAATGATCGCAATGCGCCACGAAATCGAATCATGTCGAAATGCGGTATATCAAAGCCATGGACGAAAATGAGGTAGCGTGTGGAGTGGTTTCCACGCAGGAGACTGTAAAAGGAGTCGACGCCTCCGCTAAAAAACTGGCCGGTCTCCGCTTTTGGTGGAGGCAATTCAGCGAGGCCATTCGATGTTATCGGGGCTGTTGCGCTGTAACCCCACCACTGATGCATGCGTCGGCAGATCCCGACCACTTGATACAATCGTCAAATTCCCCGTAAACGACTCGGGTAATGGGCCAGTGACGCCGTGGACATTCGGCGCCGAGCGCGGTTGCGTCGGTCGATGGATCTTTTGTGAACACAGGCCCTTTGAAGGTGCGTGGCCTCAGGAGCTGCCGAGACGGTCGCTCACCGAACGCCCCACCGAAGTCCGCTGGCTTGGGGCAGAGGCGTTGTTGAGCCTGACGAGGGTTGCTCGGCGGAGGCGGGCTGGATCAACGTGTCAACGCGTGCGGGGGTCGACAGATAGGTCGGTGGAACGGAAGGCGATGAGCCGCTCGCGAACCTACCCGGCGAAACGGCGCCCGGAGATATGTTGCTCGATGGCCAGGGGCCGACCGCGTTGGGCGAAGGCTTAGCGTTGAGTGTTGGCGAACTGGCGCCCGTCGCGGGGCTCGGTCTCGCCCCGGTCGCGGGAACCGCTGGCGGAGGCGGGGTGGTCGGTGGCTGGGTGGTGACCGGAGGAAGTGTCGGAGCCATGCCGGGCGCAGGCTGAGTCGGACCGTAATACGGTGCCGGCGTGCCGTAGCTGCTTGTCGCGGGCGGTGGAACTCGGGTTGACGCGCCGTTCCACCACGAGCCAAACGGGTTGTTGGCTTGACAACCCGCCGACACCGCGCACGAAAGTAGGATGACGCGCGACACGTCGAACCCACTCCCATGTTTCATGCGGTGCCGGTTTCGCATACGCCGTGAACCCTAGCTTTCATCGTTCTTGAATTTCGGAAAACAGTAGCAATCCACCGCGTGTGGGGATAGATCAGTTTGACGCACCCGTTGCCATCTCGCGGAGCCGTCGCGCGAATGGAAAGAGTTGGATAATGGGCCGCGCGGAAAGCGGTATAGCCCTCCGACACGTTGCGATGCGCGACGGACTGGAAGTCGGTCGTGCGCAGATGCGGGCGGCGGACTTGACGGGCGGCGTGATATACTCCGGCGATTGAATCGATAGCGAAAACTCACGCAGGACGAAGGCGTAACGCATGGTTGATCCTCGACAGTCCGGCCTCCCGGCGTCGTCCGTTGGCATTCCCGAGTCGGCTCCACCTGCGAACGGCCCAACACCTGAAAGCCAATTCACCGCAAGTCCGTTTGGTGTTCCCACTCATCCTGTCGCGGCGGACGAAGGACCGGTCGTCGCCGAGACGGCTTTGAGCGAAACCGAGCAACTCGAACGGACCTTGGCGGAGATTCCCGAGCGATTCGAGGCGGTGCGAACTGAATTGGCGAAGGCGATTGTGGGGCAGGACGGGAATATCGAGGCGGCCTTCTACGCGTTGCTGTCACGTGGCCACTGCCTCATCGTCGGCGTGCCCGGTCTCGCCAAAACGCTGCTCGTTCAGGCCTTGGCTCGGGTTTTGCGTTTAGGATTCAAA
>JBJTOW010000344.1:0-3915 GCA_046074805.1 Planctomycetota bacterium
GTCGAGCGGCATGCCGAATGACTCAGCAACGGCGGCGTTGGTCAGCCGGCCATCGTGAATGTTGATGGCGTCAGCGATGGGCCGCAGGTCCCGCGCGGCGGCGACCATGCCGCGGTTGGCGAGCTGTAAGACCCACGGCAGCGTCACATTGCAAAGGGCAAACGTGCTGGTGCGGCCAACAGCGCCCGGCATGTTCGTGACGCAGTAATGGACAACATCGTCTTCCACGTAGGTCGGCTGGCTGTGCGATGTCGGCCGGCTTGTTTCGCAACAGCCACCCTGGTCGATCGCCACGTCGACAATCACGCTTCCCGGCTTCATCTGTTTGAGATCCTGCCTCGAAACCAATCGAGGCGCCCGAGCTCCGGGGATCAACACCGAGCCAATGACGAGGTCCGCTCGCTGCAATTGTTCACGGATCGTGTGGCGATCGCTGAATAGCACATTAACATTGGCTGGCATGATGTCATCCAGATATCGGAGCCGCTCCATGTTGACATCCAGGATGGCGACGTCGGCCTTGAAGCCGGCGGCCACTTTCGCCGCGTTGGCTCCCACAACGCCGCCACCAAGAATCGTGATGTGGGCGGGCGCGACACCAGGGACTCCGGCAAGCAGGATGCCGCGGCCCATCTGCGGTTTCTCCAGGTACTTCGCCCCTTCCTGGATGCTCATCCGCCCCGCGACTTCGCTCATCGGTTTAAGCAGCGGCAGGGCGCCTCGCTCGTCGCGCAGCGTTTCATAGGCGATGCAGGTCGCGCCGCTGGCGAGTAGCGCTTCGGTCAGACCGCGATCGGCCGCCAGATGGAAGTAGGTAAAGACGGCTTGTCCCGGCCGCAACTTGGGCCACTCGGCTGACAAGGGCTCTTTCACCTTGACGATCAGCTCGGCGGAGGCGAAGACTTCGTCGGGCGAACGCGCGATCACGGCCCCCGCGTGTTCGTAAGCTTGATCGGTGAGTCCCGAACCGAGGCCAGCCCCTGTCTCGACAATCACTCGATGGCCGGCACGGGTCAGTTCCTCGACTCCGACCGGCAACATCGCGACTCGATATTCGTCGCGCTTAATCTCCTTGGGCACGCCAATCAGCATCGTTCCGCCTCCTTCGCCTGGACCTTCAGCTCGCGAGTTTCCGACACCGATGGTTGTCTATCGCATCAACAGGCGGCTGGCAAGTCGCAAGCCATGTCGGTTAGTGGCACGTCGGATATGTTTGTGAAACAATCCGGCCGGGACAGGCTAGATTCCTGTTCCGGCTGTCCGCGCGTTTCGCACTTTTCCCAGGAGCCTTTAACGCCGATGATTTTCGACTCGTTTGCCCATGCCGTTCCATCTTCGTCCGCCAGCGCATCCGGTTCCCCGCCGCGACCGTGGGGCGTGGGATTGTCCCCGCGGTTCCACCAAGCGCTCGCGATGCTCGCCGCCACCGACCTCGAAAAGCTTCCGCTAGGACGGCATGACCTGGATGGCGACAATCTGTTCGTGCTCGTGCAAGAGTACACGACGAAAGCCGAATCCGCCGGCCGCTGGGAAGCGCATCAACGCTACGCCGACATTCAGTTGATTGTGCGTGGACGCGAACGGATCGGCATCGCCGCCATCGAGCGGATGACGGTGGACGTGCCATACGACGCAACCAAAGACGTCGCGCTGTTCACTGGCGCGGGCGACTGGCTAACGATGACGCCAGGCAGATTTGCGATCTTCTTCCCGCAGGATGTCCATCTACCCTGTATCGAACTTGGCAGCGGGGAGACGGTTCGCAAGATCGTCGTGAAGGTCGCGCTTGACTAGTCATGGTCGACTAGATGTGCTTGACATCGATGTGATCGACGAGACCTGCCCGACTGAACACGGCAGCTGTGACGTACCCGACTTTAGCTCTCAGACGGAGGACGCCGGTCAGAACGCGTTGGATAAATGACAAGCTCGATCAAACAAGCTCGATTAACGCGTCAGAGGGAACCCGCTTAGCAAAGCGAGTTCCTCTGACTGCGAGTGCCAGCATGGTGGGCTACTTGAGCGGAATCGCGAAGTCGCCGCGACGATCGCGCCATGTGCAATGGATATGGTTGGCCGGATTGCCAGCCGCATCGGGCTGGGTGTTGACGAATTCGATGACGAACGTTTCGCCTTGCACTCGGTAGTAGTGGCCGATGCCCGGCTTGTCGGCTCCCGCCCAAGCAAAGTGCAGTTTCGCGAAGCCGCCATCTTTGAGCGACGCGAGCCGTTCGGCGGCGACTTCGTCCGGCATGTTTTCCGCGTAGGCCTCGACCAGCGACCGCAACAGCTTCTGTTGCGGCTCGGTCATGTTAGCGGCGGCCAATCCCGCCGGAGCGTCAGTGGGAGGCAAAGGCTGACCCGCCGTCCGGACTTCATCCAAGGCCTTTTCCGCGATGACGGCCGTTTTGCGTTGGGCCGGATCGAGTGCGGCGAGCAGGTCGAAGGCGAGCTGCTCCTCCTTAGCGAGTAGCCGTTCGCCAACCTTAAAGCCCGGGAGTGGTGACGCCTTGATCATCGCCGGATTGGCGCCAAACATGATCGGCGTCGATGAAACCACTCGGCCCTTCTCGACGACGAAATTGAACGAGTAATGATGGCCTTCGATGCTCAGACCCCACTTGCTCGTCTCGCTAGGCTGACCGAACACCGTGAAGTAATAACGCTCGGTGTCGCGCAGCGGCGTGCCCGTCTTAGCCTTTTCGAGTTCCTTCAGCAGAGCTTCGAATTCCATGATTCGCGTGGCCTTGCCGTAGCCGATCTCGCTGAGCGACGCGCGGAGCAAATTGCGGGCGCCTTGGCGTTGGTCCTCGGTCATCTCGCGGATCTGCAAACCCTTGCGGGACGCCTTCGGAATGAAGTGCCAATCGACCCGCTGCGGGGCGTCGTAATCCATGACCGCCTTCGACCGCTGTTCGCCGGTGAGCGACGCCAGCCATTGCTGAGCGGCTGCCGTCATCGCCGGCCCCGGCTTGACCGCCTGGTAAGCCGCCTGTCCCGCCGCGATCAGCGTTCCGGTCAAAACGAGTGCCGCTAACAAGTAACGCGTCTTCATCCCCCAACTCTCCCCGGCGAATGCATCTGTGTGGAACTCGGATCCGTTAAACTACCGGGGCGGAGTATAGCCCAGACTCGCCGTGGAACAAAGCGATCCCAGCCAATGTATTCCCCCGAGCAGCCATGGAGAGAGACCACCCTAACCACGCCACCACGACGACGCTGGGCCAGTTCGGTCTGCTGGTCCTGGTGGGCGGCGCGACCCTCTTCACGATGTTTCTGGCGCTGCTTGTCCCGCCTTGGTTTCGAGTTGAGGCGACCCGTCGCCAAACCCTGTATTGGTCCGAAATCACCGCGGTCCATAATCGCGATTTCGTCGGCATCGATTTTGTGTTCGCCGCCGAAAAATGGCGACGTCTCGGTCCCCGGAGCGTCAGTTCCGAATCCATGTTTTCCGTCGTCGAGTATCACATCGCTTGGCCGATCCTGGCTGGCGAGTGGTTCCTGATGGCCCTGGTCGGCACATGGATCTATTTCCGATGGCTCAGGCGACTCCACCTAATTAATCACCCATGAGCGTGCGCCCCTGGCAAAAATGCCACAACCAACCCCAACGCCAATCCTCGGCACGCTGGACGCAATCCATGAAATGCATCATTTCGCCATCGACAAGAGGTCGTAAAGCCAGACGGTACTGACTGGACATCAATTGATATGAAGGAACGTGGCACGAAGATTTCCGCGGTTCTGCGAGTGATTCCGTTCGCCTGCCGGTTCAGCGATAGCCCGCAATCACCGAGCGTCTGCCGAAGACTCGCCGCTGTGAGAAAACCATCCAAAACCTGCCGAGCCGCCTCGTCGGTACACTTCGCCACCCAATGTGCCTTACAAGGAACCAGAAGCATTCGGAAACGCGGA
>JBJTOW010000345.1:0-2809 GCA_046074805.1 Planctomycetota bacterium
CTTGATCCGCCCGGGGCAACAGGCTGTCGCGGCACAGCGGAAAGTGATTGCGATGCGTGTCCCACGGGTTGTTCGCCGGCCGCGGTCCTTTGCCGTCCGCCCAATCCTGCGGTTCGCTTCCCCAGTAAACCGTGACCAATCGCGCCCCGGCTTCCACCAAGCGCCGCGCCAGCAACATCGACTGGCCGTGTCGATGGCGGCCATAGCGGTCGCGAACCTGATTCGACTCGCGTTCGATGTCGAACGCGGCCCGTGCGGCGGAAGAATTCGCCAACGCGGCCGCTTGCTCGCGGAACCGCTCCAGCCGCTCGACGCCCGCCAGTCCGGGGAACGACGCCGCTTCGTAATTGAAATCCGCCAAGAGCCGCAGACGCTCCGCCAACCGCTCGGGCGGTTCCGCCGCGTACCGGGCGAAATTGGGCGGAATAACATCGCCAGCCGGTGTGACTTCCACTTCCAGCGGATCAAAAGCGGCCGGCAAGATTCCGGCATTCTGGCCCGGTAGAACCCGCGACTCCATTTTCATTCGCCCGGGCGTGTGGATGAATTTGGGCAGCGCTCCGCGTCTCGAATCGGACATGGCCAACGCCGCGCCCCAATGCGGCCGATCCGTCGACTCGACCTTCAATCCGCCCGCTGAACTTACGTGTTTATACCCCGTCAACATCTGATAGACGGCCGGATCATGGACCGTCTCAGTATGCCGCAGAGACCGCACTTGCAGCACTCGATCCATCACCCGGGCCATAGCGGGCAAATGCTCGCAAATTTCCATCCCGGGAACGGCCGTCGCTATCGATCCGAACGGTCCGCGAATGTCGGCAGGCGCAGTGGGCCGGCGATCGAACAGATCGATGTGACTCGGACCACCATCCAGAAAGATAAAAATGCACGAGCGCGCTCGCCCCCACAGATCGGGTTTACCGCCGCGTTGAGCGCCGTGATCCGCGCGTTCACGCTCGACTTCGGTCGATTGGCTTCGAGTGCCTTGGGTCTCGCAGCCAACCACCTCGCCCGCTCGCGAACTCGCCCAAGGCGTGATCACGCCGCTCGCCGCCGAAACGGCGGACGAGCCCAAGACGCCCGCGCCCATTCCACACCATCGCAACACTTGCCTTCGGCTGGTCCTCATGATCGGCTCCCTGGCGGAAATTCTATCCGCCCGCCCCGTCACTCCCAGATCCCTTGGGACACGCCGGCCGCCACAGGCATGAACAGCAAGAGCGGCAGCCACGCCGCCATGTCCGGCCGCAAAAGGTAGATCGCCCCGAGCCCATGAGCTCCAAGCGTCACGAGGAAGAAACTGGCGAGGACAAACAAGGAGATGCCCGCCGCGACGAAAATGTTGCGTTGCGCCCGCCGCAGCACGAGCGACAACCCGATGACGACAAGCGTCATGTCGACGAGCGGCTGAACCAGCCGCGCGTGCAGCCGGACCCGCGTCGCGGCGCTGAAATCCTGGCTGGCTTGCTTCATCGCCCGCCACAGGTCGAGCGACCCGGCCATGTCTTGCCAGGCATGCCCCGCCGCCAATTGCTCGAATTCAATCTCGCTCGCCACGAACAACTGGTTGGGCTTCAGCCACCCATGGCCGCTCGGAACAAGTATCGCCGGCCGGCCTTGAATCTCCCCGTCGACTGCGTCTGTCCCGCCATTACCCGCCCCGCGATCGCCGTTGGCGACCTCGTCGAGCAGATAGCCGGCTGGGTGCTGGGCGGTCGCCGGTTGTTGGAACGCTCGCGCCGCCACAAGCCGCGGGCCGAACATGGCGAGCGTGGGCGGCAGGGTGAACTTCGGTTCGAGTATCAAACGCTGCGCGGCGAGCACCGCTTTGCCATCGAGAAAGATGTCGGTGCGGTTGTCGTAGGCCGGTGTCATCGGCCGCGGATTCTCGCCCTTCCAGTTCTGCGCGTTGTAGATCAACTTGCCCCGCAATTTTGGGATCGCCCACTCGCGATTCGCGACCGCGAAAAAACTGACGACAAGGGATGCGGCGAGGATCGGCCGCACCACGCGGGACTTCGGCACGCCGCCAGCGAGGATGGCGGTCAATTCATTCGAGCGGTAGAGCACCGACACGACGACCATCCCAGCGACCATCGCCAAAATGCCGCTGGTGCGATCAAAAAACGTCAACACCCGGGGAGCGTAATAGTCGAACAGCACGCGGTGCAGACCGCCTTGCTGCTTCCCGTACGCGACGAACTCGTCGAAGTTGCTGGTCGTGTCCACCATGATGAACAGACCCGTCATGCTGAGAAACAGCACGGCGAGCGTCTTCAGGTAGGTGCCGAGCAAATACCGATCGATGATGAACATGAATGGCTTCCCTGCCCGCGAAACGTTTCCGACGGCCCAGACGATAAGTCGCCCGCGCCCGCCCGGTCAAGATCGCGCCGCCATGCCCGCGCCGCCGGGTGTGCTTTCATGCCCTGCGTGACCACCGATCGATGCGGCCCGCAGCGCCGCGCCGATTCACGCGCCAGGCCACGCACCGATCGCTCCCAACCATCCGAACAACACCCGGCCCAAGGCGGGGAACCAGACCATGAATAGGCCGGCTATCGGGGCGACTACATAGGTCAACAGCGGCACGACAAGCGCCCGGTCGAAAGTGAACTGGTTGGGCACGGTCTGGCCGATGCGGCTGAGGACTTCATCGCGATTGAACTTCACCAACACGATAACGATGCTCAACACGGTCCATGCCATCAGACCGAACCAGAAGGTCAGCAGCCCATTGCGCGGTTGAAACGGATAAACCTGTAAACCGATGAGAATGCACAGCAGCATCGCGATCAGGAACATC
>JBJTOW010000346.1:0-6161 GCA_046074805.1 Planctomycetota bacterium
ATCGGCCAAGCTGGGCGGCGACCTGCTCGCGGCGGGCGTCGGTCAGGCGAGGCTCGTCGGGAACAAATTCGACAATCACCGTCGAGCCGCCATCTTGTCGCGCCAATAACTCCGCGACTCGATCGATTCGCCTTGATCCGGCTGTGTTCAGATTCGCGGCCGACTCGACCTGCCCGTCGTGGAAGTCGAACTGGTGGAACACCAAAATGTCGTCGCGGGCGTTATCGACCATCGCTTGGTAAGCCAGCTGGTTCGGCAAGCCCATCGGACGTTCGCAGAAATACTCGGGATAGCCCCAGAAGTCGTGCTGCGCCTGCGATCGGAATCGATGCCAACGTGATGACATCCAGTCCGACGATTCCGCCTCCGGGGCTGCGGGAGTCCCAGGTTGCGTGCCGCCAAGCGGCGACGACGACGGGCTAGCTGTTAAGCCGGTGGGTAGCGTTGCGGTGGAGGGCAATCGTGTCGGGGACGCTTGTGGCGGTGGCAATCGGTACGGGGCTGGAACCGGCGACCGCGAGAAACTTGGGGCCGCTCCGCCGCCCGCTGCGGGAGCCGGGATCGTTTCCGACCCAACACGGACAGGAGAACGCTGGTAAACGCCGTAGGTCAGCGTGTCGGAGGATTCCACGGGCGGAAGGCGGACTGGGGTCGCCCGAGTTCGCATCGGGGGACTGGGCTGAGTAACAGCTTCGGAACTTGTCACTTTCGGCAGTCGCTCAGGCGGCGTCGTCCGCAGCACGGACGGCTCGCCTGCGGCTGCGGTCGTTTCGACGCCGGTACGCGCCTTCGCGCCCGTATTGGCCTCGGGACGTGTCTCCGACAAATTCGTGCGAGCACTGAAGGGGAAACCGACGCGATTGCCAGCCGACGAATCGATGGAAATCACGGCGGACGATTGCGTGGCAGAAACGTCTCGCAATTGGGAAGCGGTGCTGGCTGGAGAATTGGCCTGAGTGTCAACCGGCGATTGGGCGGCTGTGCTGGCCGGCGAAGGGGTGTCGGATGAGTTGTTCGCGGCGAGCTCCGTAGCGGCGAGGTCCGAGGCGGCGGGGGCCGTGGCGTCGGGCTTCGTGGCGTCGGGCTTCGTGGCGTCGGGCTTCGTGGCGTCGGGCTTCGTGGCGGCGGGGTCCGATGTGGCGGGTTCCGTGGCCGTCGCGACGCTGTCGCCGGAAGTGGAGTCTTCGGGGAGGCGCCGCGCCGAAAGTCGGAGCGAGGCGGCAGGCGGCTGCGCGGTCAGTCGCGAGGAAATTGGCAAACGCAGTACGGAAGTTTCCTCGGCGACCGAGCTGGGCAGGGCAGGGTGGGCGGCGCTCATCGCGCCGGCGACCAAGATGGCGAGCCGATGGCGGAGACGGGACGGCTTCGCGCGTCGTCGATTCATCGGCGGGAGCTCCGTTGAGCGGCAGTCGGCGGTGTCGGTGGCGGGCTATCAGTGAGAGGCTTGTTTGTAAAGTCGCTGAAGCCGACGGGACCGCACACATTGCGGGATTCAAATCGGAGCGTGTGGCGGAGATCCCAGGGATCATCCCACGCGGTTGTGGAACGAAATGGGCGGCCGGTGCGGCCTTCAATGCGGTTTAGAAAGAAAAACTCGAGATCGTTCGGGTCCTGCACTTCGCAGCCTGGCAGTGGCGGCAGTTGTTCGGGGTTCAGTGGCCGCACCAGGAACGGCGTCACCAACACCAACAGCTCCTTTTCCACTCGCTGGTGGCTCGTGTTGCTGAACAGAGGACCGAGGTAGGGCAGGTCGCCTAGTCCAGGAATCCGCGATGTTTGGGCGTCGATCGATACCGACAAAAGGCCCGCTAAAACCAGGGTCTGGCCCTGTCCCAATTCCACCGTCGTGTCGACTCGGCGGGTGTTGATACCCGGCACCGAGGTGCCGCTGATCGCCGTGCCCGTTGAGAGATCGATGGTGCTCGCCTCCGGGGAAACTCGCAGACGTATTGTGTCCTCGGTGAGCACCACCGGTGTGAAGTTCAGCTTAACGCCATACTCTTTGTATTGCAGGCCGACATTGGAAACGCCTGCCCCCGTGTTCTGCGGCACTGGGACCGGGAATTCGCCACCCGCTAAAAAACTGGCCTGCTGCCCGCTGTAGGCGATCAGGTTCGGCTCGGCGAGGATCGACACGACGGCGTTTTGACGCAGGGCGGTCAAGGCGATGTCGAAACCGCCCCCCGGCACGATCGCCACGGCCGTGGTGCCATTGGTCGGACTGAGCCGGAAGAGCGTGGAGGCGGCCGTCGCGGCGTCGCCGGCCGCGCTGGCCGTCGCGCCCGACATACGTGTATTGAAAGTGCCACCAGCGCCGAAGTTGGACACGATGTCGGCGCCGATACGCCGCATCGCCGTTCGGTTCAGTTCGGCGATCCGCACATTCAGCATGACTTGTTGACTGCCAGGAACGGTGAGCAGGTTGATCAGTCGGCCACGGAGCGACCGGCCGCCGGAGCCGCCACCAGGGGATCCCACCGGAATAGTCATGAAGTTCGATGTCGGCGCTGGTTCGCGGACCGGCGACTGCGATCCGCTTTGGGAGGCTTGCGTCGAGGCAAATTTCGCCGATGTCCGGCGGGGTCGGCGCAGCATCGCCCCATCCGCCGCAGAGTTCGACTCGTCGTTGGAATCGGGATCGGAATTGGATTCGCCGTCGGGCGCGCCATCCGCGTCAGGTGCTGGCATTCCACCGTCGCCTTCGGGAATCGGTTGCGATGAGCCTTCACCACCAGGAGAGCCAACGCCGGGCGGGCCTACATCCTCTGCTTCGACATTGTTGCGATCTTCTGGCGGCCCGAGAGGCGGCCCGTTCGCGAAACCGCCCGTTCCCCCGCCGCCGCCTGCCGAACCACTTGTGCCGCGACTGGCCATCGACGTCAGATATGCTTCCAGGACTTCGATGATTTGCCCGACCTGCTGCGGACTTCGCGCCTGCCCCTCGACGACCAAATGCTCGCGGATCTGCGAGAGTTTCACCATCGCGTCTGGGAACAGTTGCCGGAGGTGGGCTTCCAGCAGTGGAAGGTCGTAGAGAACACGGACCTCGAAGCTGAAAGTCTTGCTGTCCGCGCCCGTGATCGTAAGGTCGGTGACGCCAGCTCGTCGCGCCATGAGCCGAATCAGTTGGGGATTAGGCAAAACCTCGAAGTCCACCACCGACGGGTCGCCGACCGCGATCAACGCATCCCGTGGGCCATTACTGAAAATCGGTCGTTTCAGCGTCAGTAGTCGGCCCTGGCCGAGAATCAGCTCAATCGTCGCATCGGTGCCTTGCAGAGGGCCGGCGAATCCACCTGTCGGCTCGTCGTCGGCCTTGGGGCGAATACGCGACCACTGCTCGTCCGGATTCAGCCCGGCACCGGGCCGTGGGTTCATGGTGGGTAGAACCGGAGTGTTGACAATCAAACCTCCCGAACGCTGCCGCTCCATCCGCGAGCGATCAAAATCAGGGCCGACGGGACTCCATCCGAGACGGCCGGTGCGGGGCCCACCCTCAACGGGCACGTCGTGAGGGGCCGTTGGAACGCGAAATCCATCGGGGCTGGAACTCGGTGATTTCGTGTTCACGGGAGGCAAACGCTGCGGTGCGACCGGCTGGGTTACCGCTATTCCACTGACGCTGGAACTATCCGTGTTCGATAGCGCCGACGATGAACTGGCTGCGCCGGTGGCGTCGTTCGCCCCTGTTGCTTCGGTGGCGGCTTCGGTGGCGGCGCTATCGCCGTTGGCCGCCGCCGCATTGGTGGTTTGTCCCAACGCCGCTCGACTTTGGAAAATCGGCGGGACAAACCAACCCGTCATGGATTCGCCGGGGAGCGAGCCAAGCAGGCAAGCTCCGAGCAGGCAAGCTCCGAGCAGGCCGACTCGCCAACGGTTCAGCAGGCGCCTAACCAGTCGAGCCGTAACCGGGGCGGTCCGGCCGGCCCGGCGTGGCGGCTGGTAAGTCGCGGATCGGATGATGGTTAGGTGATTCGACATGGGCGAAACCAGGGACGTCGCCTGTCCCTCGGGCAGTGGGGTGAGCTGCGTGGCACGACATCGAACGCTGCAAGCCGGCGTGCTCGATCGCGAACACCGGAGGCCGCTTTGTCCATCCCCACGAGCGGTTGTGGTTTTTTTCGTCGTACGGGTCGCGCCGTCTTTATCTTTGCGTGCGGAGGTTCACGTGCGCTTAGTTACGTTGGCGTTCAGGGTTATGACGCCCGAGACGCGATCCGTCGGAAGGGGTTGCGCCGCGCAACACGGCTTTTCCGGCGGATGATGGCGGATACTGTGGTAAACGCCATGCTTTTTCTCAAGATTCAATTTGCCACCTCGCCAGCAAATATTAGGTTTGCTGTAGACGATCAAGCTGTTGGTCGTTTGGAGAACTCAATTCACGAAGGAGATGGCGATGTCGAAGATTTTGTCGAACGTTAAGAGCTTTCTGCGGGAAGAAGATGCGCCGACCATGGTCGAATACGGCTTGCTGGTGGCGTTGATCGCGGTTGTCGCGGCGGTCGGAGTGACGACGCTCGGTGGCAACATCAACGCGTTGTTTGGCGATGTGGCTGCCGATCTGGCCCCGTAGTTTTCGTCGAGTCGATTGTCGGCCCGTCGCCTCGGTTTGATGAGGCGATGGGGCCGCGCGGCCGATCGATCGAGGCCAGGAACCTCGGATAGAGGTTCCTGCCCTCGGGCGCCTTGTTTTCACGATGGGGGGAGGTTTCGAGGATGCAACCTTATGCCCTGTGGATCGCCTGTGGCATTGCTGTAGCGGCAAGCGCGACAGACATCTGGCGGTTCAAAGTCCACAACAGTTTGACATTTCCCGCAGCCTTAGCGGGGCTTGTCTATCATGCGCTCGCGCCTTGGGGCGGCGGATGGAGCTACGGACTGGCCGGTTTCGCGGTCGGCTTGGGGCTGCTCCTCGTGCCCTACGCGCTCGGTGTCTTCGGCGCCGGCGACGCGAAGTTCGTCGCTGCCATGGGCGCCTGGTTGGGAGTTCAACCGTTGTTAGGCGCTCTGGTGGTCGGGGCGGTCGCCAGCGGTATCTACGCTGTGACGATTTTAGCTCTTAGAGGCGGGGCCGGACGGGCGTGGGCCAACTTACGACTGACTTTCTGGTCGGTCTGTTTTTGGAAACGGGGCTTGTCCGCGGGTTTAGCCAATCAAACCGTGCAGCAGGCGGTTCGCAGCGACGGACGTCGCGGGCGGTTAATTCCATTTAGCGCCATGGTCGGAGTCGGCGTGGTCTACGTTGCGGTCCGAGGCGTGGCGGCCGTCTGAGCCGGCGTTCGAGCGGCGGATCAGCAGGATTCCAGCTAGGAGGTCGCCCTTATGTCGTTTCGTTCCATTGTCGTTTTACTGCTGGCGGGCATCAGTGGACTGTGCGCCGCCGTCGCGTTGCTGAACGCGGGGAGTCTATCCGGTTCGCGTGGCGTGACGATGGGAAAGGTGGTGATCGCGGCGGTGGAGATCCATCGCGGGGAACTTATCACCGAAAAAATGGTGCGGTTGGTCGACTGGCCCAAATCGAGGATGCCTTCCCAATCGTTCAGCAAACTGGACGACGTCGTGGGCCGCATCGCGGTCATGGGCATTCTGGCGGACGATCTGGTGTTCGCCGGGAAAGTGGCGAAAGGGAAGGACGGCCGCGGACTGGCGCCGCTCATCCCCGAAGGCATGCGCGCCTTCACGATCCTAACTCCGACCGATGCCAGTCTTGTCGCTGGCTTCATTGTGCCGGACCACCATGTGGATGTCGTGCTCACCGTGTCCGGCAGCGACGACTCTTCGGGTGGAGGAACGGCCACGGTGCTGCTGCAAAACATCCGCGTGCTCGCTGTTGGCCAGCATTTGGAAGTGCCGCGGGAAAACAAGATGACGCCGAAGGAAATGAAATCGGTGACGCTGGCCGTAACTCCGGAGCAGGCCGCCAAACTCAGTTTGGCCCAAACACGGGGGACTTTGCATTTATCGCTGCGGTCGGAGACCGACGTGGCGACGGCGGCCGTGTCGAACGTCACCCTGCGGGAATTGCGCTTCCAACAAGGCGCCGCGAATCCAAACGATTTGAACGCGCTCGCTGGATCGGCGTCGCCAGCGGTTGGTCCCACCGAACCCGTGGACGCTAAGTCGGCGACGGAAATGCCGCCTCCGGCTCCTCCCATCGAACC
>JBJTOW010000347.1:0-5595 GCA_046074805.1 Planctomycetota bacterium
CGCGTTCAAATCCTTGCCTGGCGAATCGGGGACGGTGGCCGTCCCCGTCGGCGCGCTCCCGAACAAGCTCGCGTTGGTCGCCGTGGCGGCGGCGGAACCTGGGAAGGACGGAACAATCATCTGTTCGCCGCAGCGCGGACAGTTCATCGGCTGGCCCGCGCGGCCTTCGGCGACCAGCAGGGAGGCGCGGCACAGTTTGCATTGCAGCGTCACGGTCATCGCTTACAACCCAAATCCGTTATAGAGGTAGCCGATAATAAACGGCCCGAGAATCACCAAGATGGTCGCGGCCATCACCAGCACGCCCGGCAACAGCATTTGAACTCCCGCTTCGTTGGCGATCGTCTCCGCCCGCTGGCTTCTTTTCACCCGCAACACGTCCGCCTGCGTGCGAAAGATGTGCGAAAGCGGGGTGCCCAGCTTTTCACTTTGGATGATCGAACCGACAATGCTGGAAATCTCGTCGTCATTCAAGCGTTGGCGCATATTGTCGAACGCTTCCACCCGCGCTTTGCCCATGTGCATATCCGCCAGCACCCGTCCGAACTCGACCGCAACCGGGTGGTCGCCAAATTCCCGGACCGCTTGATCGAGCGAGTTGACAAAGCTCGCACCGGCCTCCATCAACAGGGTAAGCAGGTCCAGCAGATATGGCATCCGGCGTTTGATCATCACCAAGCGTCGCTGCGCGGCGCGGCTGAGCCGTAAGCGGAACCAAGCCATCGTGACGACGGTGAGCAACACCGCCAGCATGATACCTGGGCCTTCGAACTGGCTGTAGCACAAGTAAACATAGCCGGGGAACAGCATCACGCTGACGATTTGCTGTCGAGCGAGAAACTCCTCGGGGAGCCAGAACCGCGACATGCCGGCCGCCAGGATTTCCCGTTGCACCTCGGCCAGCCGTGTGCCATAAGCGGCGCGGTTTAGCCGTCCCAACGGCTTGAAAAACGGTTGCAGCACGCGGTAAAGCGGATCGAGTTTCCGCAGTCCATTGATCCGGCTTACGTCGTACCGCCACTCGTCGGCTTGTTGCAAGTCCTCCGTCGCCAAGGCCCGCAGAGTCCACCAAACGATGACGCCGGCGCCGCCGCCCACCAAACCGCAGGCGGCCGCCGCTAAGGGTTCAAGTTGCATCGCGCGGCCCTCCTTATAAGTCGGCGCCAAGGATTTTCACGGCCCAGAAATACGCGGCCAGGTTGAGCACTGCGCAAGCTGTCAGGACCAACTGTCCTGGAAACGTCACAAACAGCAAGCGGGTGTTATCCGGATCCAAATAAAGGTAGACGCCTAGGATGAAGAACGGCGCCAAAGACATGTAAATCGCCGATTTGCGGGCCTGCGCCGTCTCGGCCATCACCTTTCGCTCCAGCCGCTGCAATTCCAGCACCGACTTGGAAATCCGCTCGACCGTTTCGTTTAGCCGACCGCCACTCTCCCGGCTCGCCATCAACGCGGCCGCGAAAAGCAAAAAATTCTCGCTCCGCAACCGCTCCTTCGCCTCGGTCAACGTCCGCTCCAACGGCTTGCCGAGGTTGTATTCGCCGACGATTTGCTGGAATTCCTGGCGGATCGGCCGCGGACACTCCTGCGACAGCAGTTCCAAAGATTGCGCCAGCGACAAACCGGCCTTCACGCCGTTCGAGAACATCACCATCGAATCGGCCAATTGGTCTTCGATCTTCTGTCGGCGAATGGCGGCAAGTCGCCGCACCAGATACCACGGACCGGCCAGCATCAGGATGGCGGTGAAAGCGGCGAGCACGAACAGGTCGAGTCCCAGCCAAACGAAAAAGAACACCAACGCGACGACGCTCATCCAAGTGCCAATCCAGCGGCGCAATTGGCTGGTGACGATCCGCAAACTGCGCAGCCGCTCGTCCAGATCGGCATGGATCGCGTCCAACATCCGCGCACCGGCATTTCGCCCAGCCCAGCTCGCCACGCCCACGCATAGTCCGGTAGCGAGATTGCAGAGCAACATCCCTTGGTCCATCGCTCACTCGCTCACGCGGGTTGGCCGTACAGGAATTTCGGATCCAACAACTGTTTCGCCACCAGGGTGTCCAGGAAGCTCGGCAAATACCCGGTCGGTTCGAGCGTCTGGCCGTTCCGACGATTGAAAATGTCAAGGATCACCACTTCATGCGTTTGCGGGTCCATGCCGCAAACCTCGGCGATCTGCATCACCTGCCGCTTGCCGTTCGGCTGCCGGTCGATATGCACGATCAAATGAATCGCCGAGGCGATTTGCCGGTGCAAGGAAACGATGGGCAGCTCCGCCGCCATCAGCATCAGGATCTCCAGCCGTGGCACCACTTCCCGCGCGCTATTGGCATGGACGGTGGTCATCGAGCCTTCATGACCGGTATTCATCGCCTGAACCATGTCCAGCGCCTCGCCCGCGCGACATTCGCCGACGATGATCCGATCGGGGCGCATTCGCAGCGAATTCTTCACCAAATCGCGGATCGTGTACTCGCCGGTTCCCTCCACGTTCGCCGGCTTCGACTCGAGCGTCACCACATGCTCTTGATGCAAACGCAGCTCGGACGTGTCTTCGATTGTGATGATCCGCTCTTTGTAAGGAATAAAACCGCTCAGCACGTTGAGCATGGTTGTTTTTCCTGAACCCGTGCCGCCGCTGATCAGAATACTGCGGTGGTTAATCACGCAAGCGCGAAGGAATGTCGCCGCGGCGCGGGTGATCGAGCCGAACTCGATCAGGTCATCCATGGTCAGTCGCTGGATCGGGAACTTGCGAATGGTCAGGCAAGGCCCGTGGACAGCGAGCGGCGGAATAACGGCGTTCACGCGGGAGCCGTCCGGCAACCGCGCGTCGACCAGCGGCTGGCTCTTGTCGATGCGCCGCCCAACTTGCGCCACGATCCGCTCAATAATCGACTCGGTCACTTTGTCGGAAATGAACCGACGGCCCGATTTTTCGATCACGCCGCTCCGCTCAACGAAAATCTGATCGCTCTTGACCACCATGATTTCGCTGATCGTGGGCGCGCGGAGCAGATCTTGCAGCGGCCCGAATCCGAAAACAATGTCTTTAAGATCCTTTTTCAGCATCCGCAGCACGATGTAACGCCGCAGTTCCTGATGCAAGTGCGGCCGCACCAATTGGAAGACATCGTTGAACTTCTCTTCCACTCGGTGGATCTTGCCGCTGACGTCCGGCAGCTTTTCCAGTTGCAACTTCTCCCGTAGGAACTGCAAGAGGCCATGCAGTTCCGTCTCGCGCTCCGGCACCAATGTCGCCGGCACGTCGAATTCGTTGGCGGTAAGCGACGCCAAATCAAAGACGTCGTTCCCGGCCGTCTCCATAATGAGTTGGTTGACTGAAAGATCGCGGAGCGCCAGCCCCGCCATTTCCTCGAGTATCGCGTCGTTTTCTTTGCGAAACACTTGGAGATCGCGGCACACGTCCTCGATGTTGTTTTCCAGCAGAAGGATGCTGTCCTGCCTCCCGCTGCGGCTATTCTCCATCTCGTACAAATCGATCCGTTCCAGCAGCTTTTTGTGCAGCCGCAGTTCCAGGTCGGCGACCAGCGACCGGAGATGGGATTCCAACTCCTGCCGCGTGATCGTCGTGACCGACTCGACTTCGAAGCTGATCGTGTACGGCCAGATCCGCACCTTCACCGATGGTGGAAACTTGACCTTGTCGCCACCCAGCACCTCAGTGTCGCCCACCAAGCAACTGTTGACGCCCACGTTCTCCAATTCCAATTCGGCGCCCGCGCGTCGGACCACCGCATGGCAACGGGAAACGAGGGGGCTGCGCAGCACAACTTCGTTGGTCGGGTCGCGGCCGATCCGCATCTGCGGCCCCGCGAATTCGACCATCGACCGCCGGCTCTCGTTGATCTTGTTGAACCAGATTCTCATGAGCCTTCCCGCGGATGCAACACGATGCCGACGCCTTGATTGCCGACACGCCGAGTCAATTCGATGAGACGCATCGCCTTCGCTTCCATCCGCGGATCGGCGTCCGTCCCCTCGTTGCGAACAAAAATGCCCAACTCGAAATCGTTGACGCTGCGGCCCTGCAACGCCTTGCTGACTTCGGCGCTGCCGAGCCGGCTGCCGATCGCGGCGATCACGAACGGCCCGACCAACTCCACGCTCCCACTTTCGACCCGCGGCACGGCAGGCCCCGCCGCCGGATCCGCGCCGGCATCATCCGCCGGCGCCACGGACGGACGGACGGCGGGCGTTGGCCCCCGAGTCGACGGCACTGTGAATGTCACTCGATCGCCCGGGTTCACTAAATCCGGCACAAAGCTGCGATTGTCGGCCGTCACCCAGACCAGCAACTGGCCTTTGGCCAACTTCAATTCAGGCGGCGGAGTACGGTAATCCTCCCGCCGCAACAGTTCCCCACCCTGATAAGCCCGGATCGCCCTAATCCCCCGCACCGTCTCCAGATCCTGCCACAGGAACACGAATTTGGGCAGGTTCCCCGCTTTCTGCGACGGTATCCGCACCTCTTCCAGGTCTTCTTCCTTGAGCGGATCGCCCGGACGCAAGCGAGCCTCCTCCCGCAGGCCGATGAAGGAAACCGTTTCGATATGCCGCGTCTTGTTATCCAAGTAGACGTAATTGAGCGCGGCGCCCAGCAACCCAAGCATGACCGCTACCGCGATTCCGGCTGCACCCTTCATCGAATCCCCCTCCAAGCCCGACGACGTTTCCGGATCGCGCCCCGCTGAACGCCCCACCTAGTGAACTAACTCAACGCTCGAACGCTCCACCACTCCCACGCAACCACCGAAGCGTCGGCTCGCTTCCCCGATATCCTACTCTCCCAACGCCATGGGATACACAATCAAGACAGCGCGAAGGGCCGCTGATCCCTCTTGAATGAGGTGCGCATCGGCCCGCCGACGAGACAATGTCGAACGTGGCGATTTTTCCAGTTGCCGCGATTGCGAGGAACCTGCCGCATCGGCGTGCCGTGTCACGATTCCGTCCCCATCAGGCGATCGAAACGCCCCTGACCAGCGCGATCCCCCGACGCTCCGCCAAACTCCGCTCGCCAACGCATTATCCGACCGCATACTCGTTAGCGGCTTCCAACCACGTTCGGAAAACCACCGTTCGAATTCCACGCGCCAAGCATCCGGCGACCCAACACCGGTGAACGCCCAACGCTCGCTGCCATCCGCCGAAACAATCCGCATGACGCAGCGGCCTCCCGGCACTTGCGGACCGGCCAACGGCCCCGTCGCAGTCGCTTCGCCCACCTGTGGCCGCCATGTAAACCATGTCCAACCGGCCCGTTTACCGGACGTCGCCGGAGTTGCTTCCGGCTGATCTTCGACGCCATTCCACGCGTCCGGCAAAATCATCCCCCAAGCCAAAACCCGCCGACGCTCCACCATCGCCTTGCTCGACTCATCGCTGACCGGCTCACCAACGATGGCGATCGGTTCACGTACCACAGCGATTGGCTCGCCGACGACCGTGACCAGCGGCACTGGGCGTCGACGCTCAAACACCGTGACGGTACCGGCCGGCGTCGCTCGCTGCCCGCGAGCAGTCGCGGCGTCCAGTTGCTTTAACAAGCGTCGTTCCGCCTCTCCC
>JBJTOW010000348.1:0-5233 GCA_046074805.1 Planctomycetota bacterium
GGACACCGTCCGCGACTAGTTTCACAACAGCCGTCAGATATACGTCGCTCGCTACCCGAATATTGTCCGGGTTGCTGACAAATCGGCGGAGATAGTAGATCGACCGTGCACATCCCAATAGGTCGGATGCGACATCTTTCACGCGGTCATACAAAATGGATCCGAGGTATCGCTCCTGTTCTTCTTCATTAAACTCATCAACGAGCAAGAACGACCAGCCAGTCGAGTCTCCACGGCGGAAAATGCGATTCCAAGACTCCTCCAGCGCGTATGGGCGCCCAGCGATGATGAGTCGGCAGGTTTTCCACGTTTTGTCGGCCGCGATAAATCGAATCGCTTCAAACCCTAGCTTGTTATCAGCGCGCAATTCGTCCAACCCGTCAACCAGCAGGGTCAGACGGCCGCTCGACCGAAGGCGGACAAGATAGTGCCGTGCCTGTTTGGCGGACATTTTCAGTCGGCTACCATCCTTCGCGAGTAGCTCATTGACCAACAGACGCACAATGGCCTTGTTCGCATCGGATGGACGAACAGTGATCGCTGTGGTCGTTTCATGGGACTTCTTTCCTCCACCATTTCTGTCGATTTGGCCAAAGGCGTCTCCGAGATCTTTCGCGGTGACACGGATCGCCAACTGATCGCCCGTCGGAGAGTTGAATTCCCACCAAATCCAATCGAGCAACGTTGTTTTCCCCATACCGGCATCCGAAGTGATTACCAAGTGATGAAACGGGCCAGGAGCGCCGTTGACCATTGTCAGACCGGACAACAACGCATCGCGTCCAATAGCCTGCCATTGATCTTTTGCCGGATCAGATTTGGTCGAGCTGCTGTCATCGCGCTTGCGCCGAGATTGAAAGTGTTCCGCTCGTAGATATATCCGTGGATTGGCGGTTTTACTCAGCAACTTGATCGTCTGCGTGCGGATGTAGGGCGATCGGTACTTGTCGGCCGGTACCGAGACATCCTCAGGTGCGGCCGGAGGCTCCGACGGGGAGTCTATGCCGCCGCCGTCGCGTTCCGACAGCATGCGCGGCGGCAACGTCTCCGGCAGCCACTCGCCGCGAAACTCGGCGTCCACGGCGGCGACATAGGACGCCCGCACTCGGCCGACCGCCAACGCCTGTTCGTAGGCGTCCACCACGCTGGAAAGCGGCGTGATAAGTTCCTTATCCTGATCGGTAAATTCCCACTCGTTGTCCTTCGGGACGATGAAGGGGCCGGACAGTTTGTGGACGGGAAGAGCCAAGGCTTTTTCCAGCACATGGCCCACCTTTCCCAGCCGCAGTTCGCGGTGCCCCAGCAGCGAAGTCTGGACCACGATCGTACCCGTGATCGGACGCTCATCGTCCATCCGCAGCGCCGAACCGGAAAGCGGTTGCGTGTCCGACGGCCGACCACCTAGCGCCGACCATAACGCGCAGCATGTCGCCGCCTCCGCCGAACGGCCGCAGAGTAACGGGATTTGCCCACCAAATGGCTCGCGGGTCGCGATCCACCAGCGGCCGCGCACTTTCAATGGGCTGTCAGCCTTCAGGTCCGACATCCCCGACGCGAACCAGGCGCGCTGCATCGCCGCCAAAAAGTCGTGCGGGTACGGCTCCACGCCAAGATCCTGCCCATTCGCGTGTTTGGTAAACCGCGTAGCTAGCGTCATTCCCATCCGATCCATGCACGGCAGGAAACCGCCTGTCTCCCCCAAGGTCAACTCGACACACAAGTACGGGATCAAGCATGCCCTGCCAGTGTCCAGCCACAGGCAGATCGGCGCCGATACCGTCCGACGCTCGCGCCGCGCTTGCTGCGAGAACCACTGCCAGCGGCCCAGCAGGTCGTAGACCGCCCAGTGCCCGGCATGCCAGTCTTCTGGAAAGACTTGCCCCAAAACCCGGTAACGCTCGAGGTCGAACGCTGTGAAGTCCTTCAATCCATGCTGCGCGCGGGGGGACGGCCAGCCAGGCTTAAGCCAGTCCCTCGCGGCCGAGGCGGTGAGAAAATCGTCGGCAGCCCGGGCGAGCGCCTCGTCGCGGACCTGCGCAAGCGCCTCGTCGCGGACCTGCGTACCCCAAGCGACAACGGCCAACAGTGTCTCCATCAGCCCCGCGAACTGGGAACGATAACGCAATTGGTGCGGCGTGGGGCTCTTTACCGCACCGCTGCTGGCCGCCGTGTCCGGCGACACGCCGTGCCTTTCGATGTCGTTCCAGTCGATGTCGCAGTAGCTTTCTTTGTCAAAATAGCCGGTGCGAATCTTTTGCAGCAGCTGTTCGCAGCATTCACGCCAAGACGCGGAAGTCTTGTTGACTTCGTTGCTCGGCGCCGCGACAAACCGCCCCAGTTTCCCCAGGGTGTTGTGCACCCCGCGAATCTCGAGCGCTTCCCTTGTCGACGCCTTGGCCAAAGTCTGAAAAAACGGCAACATTTGCTGCTCCGGTAGTGGCTGGTTTCACGGGTTGCGGTGCAAAACACTCCACGAAGTTGGCCGATGGCCAACGGTCATCGTCGTCTGGGGCAACGCCCCAGGAACGCTTTTCTCCTCGTACGACGGACTTCCTAGTCCGTCGCAGAAACCGATGAACGGCAGACTTGGGTTTTCGTTTCACCCAGTGTGATGTCCCCAATTTTCAGCTCCGACAACGCACTAGGAAAACGGCTGGGCCCTCGATCTTGAGGGGATCACCGCAATCGCGTGGCCCAACACTTCGGGACGGGTAATCGTTGCGGCCGGCAATCACCATGGCGACGGACTGGGAAGTCCGTCGTACGGTGGAACGGCGCAACTTCAAAACTTGCGTTTCGGGTTGTCATCGCTGGCCTCCGCCCGGTGAATGATCACACGCCGGACTTTAGGACCTCGATTCCAATCGTTTGAGCAGTCGTTGGATGGAACCGCGTAGTTCGTCGTCCAGCGGCGGGGACTGCTGTTCCAGCAACTCCCGGACTTGGCTGGCGGGGAACATCGCGAGGCTGTCGTTATCCCGAGCGGCAATCGCCCGGACCTCGACCTCGAGCGGATCGATTGCCTCCTTGAGGCGTGTCGCGGCAACCAACCGCGCGAAGCGGTAGTTCGCGTCTTCGCCCGTATCGGATTCGCGGGGAATGGCCACCAGGAAGCCACCGACCATCCGCTTCGGATTCTCGGCCGTCTCTTTCGTCGTCAGCAACACGATCTTCACGACGCCGTACGGGATGTTTTCGACGAGATCATGGACCCGAATCACCCCCAACGAGTACTCTACCGGCTGCCGTTTCCGCATCTTGGGTATTTCTTCCGCTTTTCCTAACGGCACATACGCGGCGTACCCGCCAAGAGATCGCCAGCGCTCGTCGTCGAACGCTAGCCCAACCGTCGGCTTGCGGTCGGCTTCAAACTCCTGCGTGACGTGGAGAACTTCCTGCAACAGTGCGGCCAGCGGGCCCGTAGCTTTAGCGTCGCCGGCAACAACGTCGCCGGCAATAACGTCGCCGGCAATAACGTCGCCCGCAACACCCGCGTTGCCCACAACGACGTCGGCGTCCGCGTCGTCTTCGTTTTCCAGGCCGGCCGTCGCGAAGTCGTCGGCGATCATTAGGAACCGCAGACGGGTTTCCATGTCGGTGTCGATCGCGTGCTCGATCGCCTCGAGCTCCCCGGGATCTTCGACATAGCCCTCGTGGTATCGGATCAAATCATGGTCGCTGATTGGAAGTGGCTTATTCATAGCGATACACCTGATATTTCTTTCGTTATGGATTTTCGAGCGAAATGCGAACAAGAATACAAACACGAACATGGGAAAAAAATAAACACGGACACGGACACCGACACGGACACCGACACAGACGCTGACCGGAGCGTCAACGCGGATCGGATTACTTGAAAGGTTGGTCAGGGAATTCGTTGGCGTCGCGAAGTCGACGACGCACTTCTTCGACCGATATTTTTTCCCGCGCGGCAATTTCCTCGTCCGTCATCCCCTCGATGACGTGCATCCAGCGGATATCCGCATGTGGCCCCCAGCATGTTCGCATAAACGCTCTCAGCTTGTCCTTCGCCTTGGCCTTCAAGCGGTAAATATCTCGGATCGGCTTGCCGAGTTCCCGGGCGACGGTTCGGGGGGGAATTCGATTCAGGACGCATCGACGGAGCACCTCGAATTCGTCGGGCGTCATGCCCACCTTCTTCTCGATGGTGGCCACCAGCTCGTTGTCGCTCGCGATGTCCTCGGGCGATTTTTCCTTGGCGGTGACTGTGTTGGCGTCGAAGTCCGGCCGCGACTGGCCTGTCGGCTCGCGTGTTGTGAGCTGCCGGAAATCCGGAAGAGTCCTTAATAATCCGCGAAGGCGTCCCTCCCATGATTTGAATTTCTCGGACCGGTACTGGGACCAGTTGTGGGCATTCCGCGCCGTGGCCCGCACCGCCTGGGTGATCAGGCCCTCGACCAGTGGAAACTTCTTCCGCTCGAAGTAGTTTCGCATGCGGGCATGGATTTCCTGCATGAATGGCGACCACTCGGCCGGGGTGGTCCCGAACAATTGGCACACAATCGCGGCTCTGTGTTTCCGCAGGCGGTCAACGAGGCCGTGTTGGCTGATCTTGTTGTCCACATTGAGCCCGGCTTGATTCATTTCCAACAGCAACTGGTCACGAGTCATTTTGTCGTGAACATCCGGCAGGTAAACGCCTCGCTGTTCGGCAAGACGCTTCGTCTCGTCCGCGATGGCGCCGAGCGCGTCAAAATCGACTTCGATATTCATGAGTACCTCAGAGAAATTAGGCAAACTACGACACAGATTCGCTTATGGATTGGCACACAGCAACAAGCAGTCTCCTGTTCGAGCGAAAGCAGATTGTAAAACAGACCCGTGATGGCGTGTAGTTTGTCGTTTATCGCGGTGGCTCGGCCTGTCGTGGTCGAGAACGGGTTGGTCCATCCGCGGCTGCGACAGCTTGCCCGCCGCGATCGATGCGGTACGCGTCCGTAATGGTCAAAGGGTGCGATTCGGGCCGATTTCTCGCCAGGTCGGCAAAAAAACCGGGGATTTTTTTGGAAAAGATCAGTCGGAGTTGTCGGCCAACGCTGGGTGACGCATTCGCGGTGTCGCGCAAGTCTAATTCGCACAATGGTTTATGGCTTCGTTGTGCCGCGCGACGGACTTCCCAGTCCGTCGCCGCGGAGGTGCCAGCCACATCTCGATTTCTTTCGCCATTCCCCGTGATGAATCACGGGGCTACGATCGGATTCGCGACGGG
>JBJTOW010000349.1:0-3199 GCA_046074805.1 Planctomycetota bacterium
GAAAAACCCGGTCTTCGGATCGGCGCCCGCCAGCGACTGGCCGTCGCGCTTCTGCAATTCGGGCTTGTAGTCCCAGGTGTCGACCTGCGACGGCGCGCCGGTCATGAACAGCCAAATGACCGACTTCACCTTCGCGGGAAAATGTTCCGGCTTAGGCGCCAGCGGGTCGAGCGCCGCGCCTGGCTGGCCAGCGATGACCGGCTGGCCGGCTGCGAGCTGGCCGGCTGCCGGCTGGTCGGACAACGACTCGCGATGCAGCATGTCCGAGAGCGCGAGCGCGCCGAACCCCAATCCGGCATCTTTCAGAAAACTTCGACGCGATGGCAAGGGCAGAGCGAACATGTTTTCGTCCCCAATTCGGAAACGTTGATCAATCCACGTAGACAAATTCGTTCAAACACAACAGCGAATGGCATAGCTCGACGAGCGCCATCTCCGGCAACTTATCGAGCGTCGCGGGAGCGGGCAACGCGTTGGCCGCGTTCGCTGCGGGAGCAGCCGCCGCGGGAGCAGCCGCAGCGGGAGCAGCCGCAGCGGGAGCAGCCGCCGCGGCCGTGGCGACTTGGCTGGCCAGGAAGGCGAGCGCTTGTTCGCGTTCCGCGTCGCTGGGGCGTCGCGCGAACGCCTGGCGATACGCTTGGTCGACGGCGGTCGCGAGCGGCATATTCGCGCCGGCCGCTTTGATTCGCGTCGCCAACCGTTCCGCTTGGCTGCGGACGAACGGCGAGTTCAACATCGCCAGGGCCTGCGTCGGCACGGTGGTGCTGATCCGTTCGCCGATGCTTTGCGTCGGTTCGGGCGCGTCGAACATCGTCATGAACGGGATCAGCTCGCTGCGTTTCACTCGCAAGTACACGCTGCGCCGCGGAGCGTTGTCGAGCACGCTTGGACCGAACATGGTTTTGTCCATCGTGCCGCCGACAGCCAGCAGCGAATCCCGGATCGACTCGGCTTCCAGGCGACGCACGCGGGCCTGCCACAAGTAGCGGTTCTCCGGATCGAGCCGTTGGTTTTCGGCGGAAGGCGCGTTGCCCTGCCGGTAGGTCAGGCTCATCACCATCTGCTTGTGGAGCGGCTTAAGTTTCCAGCCGCCGCGAACCAGTTCCGCAGCCAGCCATTCCAGTAACTCGGGATGCGTCGGCCGTTCGCCTTGCGCTCCGAAATCGTTGGTCGTGCGGACGATGCCGCGGCCGAAGTGGTGATGCCATAGCCGGTTGGCGATGACTCGCGCCGCGAGCGGACCGGCCCCCTGTTCAACGTCGGTCAGCCATTGCCCCATCGTCACCCGAGGATCGACGTTCGCGGGCTGGGCGGCCGCGACCGCTGTCGCGTTGGTCGGCGACGGCGCGGCGGCTGGATTAGCGGCAGCGACAGTCGTGCGTGTCAGCACTTGCAGGTAACCCGGTTCCGCTTTCCCGTTTTTGTTATCGACTTCTCCGCGTCGCAAGAAGAAGACATCCTGGCCGCCGGCGACCGTCGAGTAGACTTCGGTGGTCATAGGGCGCGGGACGGACCGTGCCCAATCGGTGTAGGCCGAACGCAGCCGACCGGAATCGGCATCGAACGGAGCGAACCAGCGGAACGCGAACGGCCGGAGCGGTTCGGGGATCGTGTTCTTGTTATCAGCGAGCAGTTGCCGCATTTCCGCGAGATGCTGGCTCGTCGATTCACCGGCCCAAGTCACCGTGCCGGGCTCGGTGGTGAGCGACAATCGGAAGCGGCCTAGTCCTGGGCCGGCGAACTTCAGTTCGACGGTCCATTCCGCTCCGCCTGGGAAGTTGGCGAATCCGCCTTCAATCGCGAGCAGAGCCGCGTTGTCTTTGCCCGTGTCGGTGTTGGCGCGCCACGCCGTACCCGGGTTGTCATCAACAGCGAACGCCAAAGTTTGTTTCGGTTCCTCGAAAGCCGCCTGCACCGCCTTCAGCTTGATCACGGTCGCGGGCTGTTTGTTGTTGGGATCGAGCGGCTTGGCGGTGATTTTCAAGTCGCCGAGGGCGAAGCTGCCATCGCCTCCCAGTCCGGGGCCTTTACGCGGCAACGCTTTGTCGGTGAAGGCGTCGAGTCGCACGCCCGTAATCGATCGCTGGAACGTGTGAGCGACCAGCTTGTAGGTGTCGCTGTCTTTGCGGCGCGGACCATCGACCGCCACGATGCCGTCGTCGAAGGCCGCCAGCGACGTGTCACCGGTTGTGACCTGAGCGATTTCGAGCGTCTGCCAACGCGGTTCCCGAGTCAGCTTGGGCAACTCGGATTGGCGCCACTTTTCGACCCGCGCCGCGAGTTCGCGTTGAGTGAATTCGTCGATCGCCGCCTGCCGTTTGGCTAGTTCGGCGGCATGTTCGGCCAGTTTCCGAGCGGTCGCGGGCGGGTCCGGATCGAGCGTCACGTTGCCATGCGATGTCTTGGCGAGGTTGGCGGCGAGCGCGTAGTAGTCTTGATGCGGCAGCGGATCGTACTTGTGCTCGTGGCAACGCACGCACCCGAGGGTCAGGCCGAGCATCGATCCGCCAACGGTCATCAACATGTCATCCAGTTGGTCGTACCGAATCCGTTCGACGGTTTTCGCCGTGATCTGGCCCGGGTAAGGACCCGCGACCAGAAACCCCGCCGCCGACGCCCCTTCGTATCCGGGTGCCAGCTTGTCGCCTGCCAATTGCATTCGCAGAAACTGGTCGTAGGGCAGATCGGCGTTCAAGGCCCGGATGACCCAATCGCGATAGTGGTAGGCGCCTGGACGGAATCCGTCGAATTCGTAGCCGCCACTCTCGGCAAACCGGGCGGTGTCGAGCCAATGGCGGCCCCAACGCTCGCCGTAATGCTGACTGGCGAGCAATTCATCCACAACCTTTTCCCACGCCTGGGACGACGTGTCCGCTAAAAAAGCGTCCAGTTGTTCGCTGGTCGGCGGCAGCCCGACAAGATCGAAGTACACGCGCCGCAGCAGAGTCTCTTTCGATGCCATCGGACTCGGACGCAGCCCTAGTTCCTCGTGCTTCGCCGCCACAAACCGATCAATCGGATGGGCGATCCAAGCGGCGTCCTTGGGGGCCGGGAGCGGGACTTCGGTGAGCGGCCGGAACGACCAGAAGCGGCGGCCCTCTTCAAGATCGATCGTCCGCTTCGGCTTCGCCGCCGAACCACCGACCCGCGGGTCGAACGCACCCGAGTCAATCCACCGGGCGAAATCCGCGATCACCTC
>JBJTOW010000350.1:0-3207 GCA_046074805.1 Planctomycetota bacterium
ATGACGCCGTGCCGCATGTCACTCAGCAATCGTTCGACGCCTTTGCTCGGCTGACCGGCCGCGCCTATCGACTGTTCGAATACGTCGGAGCGGCCGACGCGGAACGAGTCATCGTATTGATGGGGTCGGCGGCCGGCGCTGTCGAAGAGGCGGTCGAGACGCTTGCCGCCCTTGGCGAACGGGTCGGGTTCGTCAAGGTCCGGCTGTTCAGGCCCTTCGAATTGGCCGCCCTCGCCAACGCGTTGCCGCCAACCACCCGCCGCATCGCGGTGCTCGACCGAGTGAAGGAGCCGGGCTCCGTCGGTGAGCCGCTATTTCTCGATGTGGTCGCAGCGCTGGCAGGAGGCTGGCGGGGAACGGCGGCGCCGCAGGTGATTGGCGGTCGCTACGGGCTGGCCTCGAAGGAGTTCACTCCGGCGATGGCGGCGGCCGTATTCGCCGAGCTTGCGGCGGACTCGCCGCGCCGCCAATTCACGATTGGCATCCACGACGATGTGACGCGATTGAGCTTGAAGTGGGATCCCGAGTTCGCGGCGGAGCCAGCGGATGTCAAACGCGCTGTGTTCTACGGACTGGGAAGCGATGGCACGGTCGGCGCGAACAAGAACTCGGTGAAGATTATCGGCGAAAACACGCCGCTTCACGCTCAAGGTTACTTTGTTTACGACTCGAAAAAAGCCGGCTCGACGACGGTTTCGCACCTGCGTTTTAGTCCGCGTCCCATCCGCTCGACGTATCTGATCCGCCGAGCTGGTTTCGTGGCCTGCCATCAGTTCCATTTTCTCGAACGGATGGATGTGCTGGAGGTCGCGGAACGTGGCGCGACGTTTCTGCTGAACAGTCCGTTCGGCCCGGACGAGGTCTGGGATCGGCTGCCGGTCGAGACCCAACGTCGGATCCTCGACAAACGGCTGCGGTTCTTTGTGGTCGACGCGAGTAAAGTGGCGGCGGAAGCTGGGTTGGGCGGGCGCATCAACACCGTTATGCAGGCCTGCTTTTTCGCGTTGGCCGAGGTGCTGCCGCGGGACGAAGCACTTGGGCATATCAAAGTGGCGATTCGCAAGTCGTACGCGAAACGTGGCGAAGCGGTGCTGCAACGCAATTACGCCGCCGTCGACGCGTCGCTCGCCGGCCTTCGCGAAGTTCCGCTTCCAGCCGCCGCGACCAGCCAGCTCCGCCGGCTCCCGCCAATCGCGGCCGACTCGCCGGACTTCGTCCAGCGGATCACCGCCCGAATCATCGCTGGCCAG
Organism: Planctomycetota bacterium; assembly: GCA_046074805.1. Taxonomy (GTDB): domain Bacteria; phylum Planctomycetota; class Planctomycetia; order Pirellulales; family Pirellulaceae; genus CAIXSC01. Next base: position 1,251 of record JBJTOW010000350.1, read on the forward strand.
GGGGACTTGTTGCCGGTCAGCGCGCTGCCTGTCGATGGCACGTTCGCAACCGGGACCGCTCGTTATGAAAAGCGGAGTATCGCGACCGAGATACCTATTTGGGATTCACGGATCTGCATCGAATGCGGTCTCTGCGCGATGGTCTGTCCCCATGCCGCGATCCGCTCGAAAGCCTATCCATCCGACGCTAGCGCTCCGGCCGACGATAGCGATCTCGCCGCCGAAAGCGTTCCCACTTTTACGGCGGCGCCGGCCAACTTTCCGTTCCGTACGATCGCCAGCGGAGACTTGGCGGGCCATCGCCTGACGATCCAAGTCGCTCCCGATGATTGCACGGGTTGCGGCGTGTGCGTCGATATCTGCCCGGCTCGCAGCAAAGAGGCGGTGAAGCACAAAGCGATCAACATGTCGCCCAAGTCCGAGCACCTGGAAACGGAACGCGCGCGGTTCACGCACTTCGCCGCGCTTCCGGAAATCGATCGAACGCGAGTAAAACGCGACACGGTGAAAGGCTCGCAGTTGCTTCTGCCGCTGTTCGAATTCTCTGGCGCATGCGCGGGCTGCGGCGAGACACCCTATCTGAAACTGCTCACGCAGTTGTTCGGCGACCGGTTGCTCGTCGCCAACGCCACGGGTTGTTCGTCGATCTACGGCGGCAATTTGCCGACGACTCCATGGAGCGTTGATCGCGATGGCCGCGGTCCGGCGTGGAACAATTCGCTCTTCGAGGACAACGCCGAATTCGGCCTTGGCATGCGGCTCGCCACCGATGCCAAACACGACCATGCGCACTACTTGCTCGAATCGCTCGCGGGCGTGGTGGGGCAAGACTTGGCGGCGGCCATCGCCAGCTCGTCGCAGGACGGCGAAGCGGCGCTGCGGGAGCAGCGTTCGCGGGTCGCCGAACTTCGCTCGCGTCTGGAACGATTCCTCCACGACGGCAGTTCCCATGACGCGAGTGCGCGCGACGCGAGTGCGCGCGATCGGGCGCGCCGTCTCCTCGGATTGGCGGCTTCGCTGGTGCATCGCAGCGTCTGGATTGTCGGAGGCGATGGCTGGGCGTACGACATCGGCTTCGGTGGACTGGATCATGTGCTGGCCTCGGGGCGAAACGTCAACATCTTGGTGCTTGATACCGGGGTTTACTCGAACACGGGCGGTCAAGCGTCCAAGTCAACGCCGCGAGCTGCGGTGGCCAAATTCGCGGCCGGCGGCAAATCGGTCAAACGCAAGGACCTTGGCATGTTGGCGGTCGCCTACGGCAACGTGTATGTCGCCCAGATCGCGCTTGGGGCGAATCCCTTGCAGACACTGCATGTTTTCGAAGAAGCCGAATCGTACCCGGGCCCCTCGTTGATACTCGCCTATAGCCACTGTGTCGCTCACGGCATCGAGATGTCCACGTCGATGAGCCATCAGAAAGACATCGTGCGGTCCGGCTTCTGGCCGCTCTTCCGTTACGACCCGCGCGAGGCGAATCGGGGCGGCCATCCGTTCCATCTGGACAGCCGCAAACCGTCGTTGCCGTTCACCGAACTGGCGAAGAAGGAAGGCCGTTTCGCGATGCTGGCTCGGTCGCAACCGGCCGTCGCGGAAACACTGTTCCGACAAGCGCAGCAGGACATCGACGACACCTGGCGCTATTACGAACAGATGGCGGGAATCGAACGCTCGCTCGCGGGACCTGCCGCCGTCGGACCTGCCGCCGTCGGACCTGCGGCCGTCGATGCGGCGGTCGGCCCCGCAGCCGCCACGGGCCGTCCTGCGTCCAGCTCTTCCAACACCTACGACCAGGAGTAACGAAACCCATGGCGGTAGACCTTTCCACACGTTACCTGGGGCTCAAGCTGGCCAACCCGCTTGTCGCGAGCGCGGGTCCGCTGACAGGCAGCCTCGACAAATTGCGAAAGCTCGAGGAATGCGGAGCTTCGGCCGTTGTATTGCCATCGCTGTTCGA
>JBJTOW010000351.1:0-6930 GCA_046074805.1 Planctomycetota bacterium
TTTGCCCACCGGCCGCTCCACAGCGGTAGGGTCGTAGTCACGTAGGGTGTTCATCGTCTGTCCGCCTTTTGACGTCGCCATCGCCGACTGTCCTCTTGCAAGGGAATCGTACGTCGAGCGTCCCGCAAGGCAATTCCTCGTAAAAAACGATGGGTAGATCGGGGCGTCGCAGGGTAGGGCAGGGTAGGGTAGGGCAGGACGCGGCGACAAATGGGACCGCGATAGCGATGTATGGCCGACACGGCCGAGCGATTACAATCGTGGGCGTTGATGCGACCTTCCGCTACGCCCGTGAGGAGCGATGTCATGTTGCAGCTGTGGGGAAACAACGGTCCCGCGAACGCTCATCCCGCCCGTCGCGGCTTTCTCAAGATTGGCAGCTTGGGGTTGGCCGGTTTATCACTGGCCGAGCTGTTGACGTCGCGATCCATTGGTGGGCGGGCGATGGTTGGCCAGGCGCGGGTTGGCCGGGCGGCTGAGCGGTCCGAGCCTTCGGTGCCTCGCGGCACGGGGCGTGGGCGGGCGATTATTCTGTTTTGGCTCGCGGGAGGACCGTCGCACATCGACATGTACGACATGAAGCCCGATGCGGTGGCGGAAGTTCGAGGGCCATTCCGACCGATCGACACCAACTTGCCGGGATTGCAGGTGTGCGATTTGATGCCATCCCACGCGGCGATCGCGGACCGGCTGGCGGTGGTGCGGTCGATAACGCACGACTTGGCGGTTCACGACGACGCTTCGCACTGGGTGCAGACGGGCTATCCGCTGTTGAACGCCCGGCAGCGCGGCCAGCAGCATCCGAGTCAGGGAGCGGTGGTCTCGGCGATCAGCGGCCCGAATCGTCCGGGGCTGCCGCCGTATGTCTGCATTCCCGAGGACTATCGGCGCCATGTAGGTTTTTATCAGACATCGGCCTATTTGAGCGCTCGGCATAACGCGGTGAACGCAGGCGGCGACCCGAGTTTAGGAAACTATCGCCCGCCCGATTTTTCCCTGCCCGATTCGTTGACCTTGGATCGGCTGGAAGACCGTCGATCGCTGCAACGGTCGCTCGACCGGTTTCGACAGGGCGTCGAGCAGAGCGGAGCTTATGGGGCGTTGGATGAATCGTATCGCGAAGCGTTCGAGTTGGTGGCCGGTCCGCGGGCCCGCGAAGCGTTCGATCTATCCCGCGAGCCGGACTCGCTGAAGCAGCGATACGGCAAACACGCGTACGGGCAAGCGGCACTGTTGGCTCGGCGTTTAGTCGAGGCGGGCGTGACGTTCGTCACGATCAACCTGTACGAGAAGGATGTGGACTGGTGGGACGACCACTACACGATTGAAGCAAACTTACGGAAGCGGTTGCCACGTTACGATCAGGCGCTCGCGGCGTTAGTGCAAGATTTGTCGGAGCGAGGGCTGGGGGATGACGTGTTGGTGGCGGCGTTTGGCGAGTTCGGTCGGGCTCCGCGCATCGACAGCGTGGCGGGCCGAGGGCATTGGCCGAGCGCCATGTCGGCCGTGTTGAGCGGTGGAGGGTTGCGCACGGGGCAAATCGTTGGCTCGACGACCTCGGACGGCGGCAAGCCGCATGACCGGCCGCTCGGCCCGGGCGATCTACTGGCGACCATGTACCATGTTTTGGGAATCGACGCCCGCCGCACGCTTCCCGACCGCCAAAACCGCCCGATCCCGCTCGTCCCCGCAGGCGAACCGATCCGCGAATTGATCTAAACGCCGACGACTGCGAACGACCTCTTTGGAGTGCGGCACCCGATGGATACCGCTTTTGCTATCCACCCAAACACGCCTGCCTGGCGGCGCATCCACCTAACCACGAAAACACGTGTTCGCCATAGACAGCCATTCGTCAGATTTCGCGCGAATAGATTTGTCAGTCCAGCCAAGTGGCGATCCAGTGAGCCGTTTGGGACCGAATCAGCTCAATACTTCAATCGGGATGTCAGAGAAGTTCGTCAACCGGAGGTCATTGGTAAAGAAAAGCCCGCAACAACTCTCGATAGCAGCCGCGAGGTGCAGGGAGTCTGCCAGTGTGAATTTGTGGACCGCTCGAATACGACAAGCCCGCTCAAAGACCTCGAAAGACATTGGTACTCGTATCACATCCGAGGCCTATCGCATCCGAAGCCGTTGGAAACGCCTCCATTTCGGCCTGCGCTACGGTGTCACCCAGACGAATCGGCTTGACTCGGCACTCCAGCCAAGTCAGATCGCTAATAGCCGGAAGGTCGCCTTGCCGTGCCATGGTGACCAGCTTTGATCGGGCTCGGGACTGGAGAGTCAACGCACCCTCGATGGCGTAGATGCAGATGACCGTGTCCAAATAAACCAACATGTGATATCACCGGCCCTCGTATTTCCGATGGCCGGTTTGCGACCAGATTTCTCTGCATCGCTCTTCATATTCGTGTTCATCGGCACGAAGATCGAGAATCTCGGCGGCCATTTGCTCCTCCGTCATCGCAACGCGTCCACTCGCCTGCTGATCGCGGTGAATACGGTCCAGCACACTCGCCATACTTGGCCCATCCCCATCCCGGTTTGTGTCCACAGCCCGCACGGTTAAGATCACACGGCCAGGGGGGATGGCTGCCTTTTGCGCCAGTTGCACTATCACACCGTCCGCTTGCAATGTGCCGTCAACGGTGATTGTGTTGGTGGTCATGGTTCCTCCCGTTGCTCGCCCTTACCAGTGGAATGCGGCTGAGCTGAGCTCGTTAAAAAGCACGCTTGAATCATCGTACGGCAAGGAAAGACACCTGCAATACCGCAAAACCACCGTCCCCATAGGAACTTCACTTCGAAACCCACGGCGATCGAAGGGGATCAGCCAGAGGTGCCGCCGACGCCGACATTGAGCCGTGCACCACTACACCCGGCGATAGCCGCGAGTTGCCCTGTGGACAATCGCGGGATATAGTCGAAAATCATGCGAGGCGGTTGATGGTTCCTTTTAGGGGGCTGACGCGGATGAAGCGGAATTTGACGGTTTTCTGCCTGTCGCTGCTAACCGGCGCGGCGGTCTCTCTCGACGGATGGCGGCCGACAATCGCGGCTGACCCGCCCCAAACTCCGCCTACCGTCAGCTATTTCCGCGATGTTCGCCCCATTTTTCAGGCCCAATGCCATGGGTGCCATCAGCCCACCAAAGCCAACGGCGGATACGTTATGACGGTCGCCGAAGCGCTGCGAAAAGGCGGCGAATCAGGCACCGCCGCTATCGTGCCGGGCCAACCGGACAAAAGCGAGTTGGTCGCTCAAATCGTCGTCGCCAATGGCCAAGCTCTCATGCCGAAGGGCAAGCCAGCCCTCAGCGCGAACCAAATCGAGTTGGTCAAACGTTGGATCGCTGAGGGAGCAAACGACGATTCGCCCGCGTCGGCCCGCCCTCAGTTCGACATGCAGCGCCCCCCGGTTTACTCGGCGGCGCCCGTACTCACGTCAGTGGATTACTCGCCGGATGGCCAGTTCCTGGCCGTTTCCGGTTACCACGAAGTGCTTGTCTCTAAAGCCGACGGCTCGGAACTGGCCGCTCGGCTGGTCGGTCTGTCGGAGCGAATCGAATCGGCGAAATTTTCGCCCGATGGGAAGCGATTGGCTGTGGCTGGCGGGTCGCCTGGCCGGCTCGGCGAGCTGCAGATTTGGGACGTCGCTGAGAAGAAGCTGGTTCTTTCCTACACCGTTGGCTACGACACTCTGTACGGAGCCTCTTGGTCTCCCAACGGCAAGTACGTCGCGTTCGGCTGTCCCGACAACACCGTGCGGGCGATCGAAGTGGAGTCGGGCAAACAAGTGTTCTTCAACGGCGCCCACAACGACTGGGTGCTCGATACCACGTTCTCGGTCAATTCCGATCACGTGATCACGGTTAGCCGGGATATGTCGACCAAGCTTATCGATTTCGGCACTCAGCGGTTTATTGACAACATCACCAGCATTACGCCCGGCGCACTGAAGGGCGGGTTGAACTCGGTGGAACGCCATCCGACCAAAGACGAACTGCTTGTGGGCGGCGCCGATGGTGCCCCCAAGCTGTTCAAGATGGTGCGCGACAAAGCCCGCCAAATTGGCGATAACTCGAACCTGATCCGCGAGTTCCCGGCCCTGCCGGGGCGAGTCTACTGCGTCGCCTTCAGCCGCGACGGCCAGCGGATAGCGGCGGCGAGCAGCCTGGATGGCAAGGGGGAAGTTCGCGTGTACGCGGTCGCCGATGGCGCCCAGGTCATGCGGACGGAAGTTCCCACGGGCGGCTTGTTTACGGTCGCCTTCAGCGCGGACGGAAAAGCTTTGGCCTGCGGCGGTTTCGACGGCCAAGTGAGGCTGATCGACGCCACTTCTGGACAAGTTGTGAAAGCGTTCTTCCCCGTTCCCGTCGGCCAGCCGGTAGCGGCGGCGAAGTAACTCTTCAAGGAGCGATAAACATGATGCGGACCAGCCCACGAGCCCGCCTTTTCCTATTCACGCGGTGGACCGCCCACGCGATTCTAAGCGTTGCGGCCGTGTCGCTGCAGAGCTTTCTCGGAAACGGTCTGCAATCGGCAGCGGTCTACGCGGCGGATGCAACCAAGCCAACCGCCGGCACCGGGAACTCGGGTGCCGCCGAAACGCCCGCCGAGTCGTTGCCGGAAGGCGTGAAGGTGGTGTCGCTGGAAGCGTTCCCCACTGCGCTCGAACTGCGTTCCCGCTTCGACTATCGCCAATTGCTGGTGTTGGGGCGGACGGCGGAAGGCGAACTGGTTGACCTCACGCGGATGGCCAAGTTGGCTGCTCCCGCCAACACGGTCAACGTGTCGCCGCTCGGGCTGGTCACCGTGAAGGCGGACGGCGCCGAACAGCTTTCGTTCCGCTACGGAGACAGTCTTCTGAAGGTGGATGTGAAGGTCTCGGGGGCTGGCCGTGAGTACGAGGCGAGCTTCGTGCGGGATATCCAGCCCGCGTTGTCGAAGATGGGCTGCAATCAGGGAACATGCCATGGGGCGAAGGACGGTAAAGCGGGCTTTAAGTTGTCGCTTCGCGGCTACGACCCGCTGTACGACCATCGTGCTCTCGTCGACGACATCGGTGGCCGGCGGTTCAATCGAGCGGCGCCGGACCAAAGCTTGATGTTGCTCAAGGCCACAGGCAGCATTCCCCACGTCGGCGGCGTGCGGATGAATGTCGGCGAGCCGTACTACGAATTGCTGCGCAATTGGATCGCCTCGGGCGTAAAGCAGGATTTGTCCGCGCCCCGGGTGGCTTCGATCGAGGTGTTCCCGAAGAATCCGATCGTTCCTCGCCCTGGCATGAAGCAACAGATGGCGGTGGTCGCCACGTTGACCGATGGTTCCGTCCGCGATGTCACTCGAGAAGCGTTCGTGGAAAGCGGCGACATCGAGGTGATCGAAGCCAATCCGGCTGGCGTTTTGACGTTGCTGCGCCGGGGCGAGGCTCCGGTGCTGGTCCGTTACGACGGCGCCTACACCGCGACGACGATTATCTGCATGGGAGACCGCTCGGGGTTCGCGTGGACGCCCACGCCGACCAACAACTACATCGACGAGTGGGTCCACAAGAAGCTTCAACGCGTGAAGGTCGCGCCGAGCGAGCTATGCACGGACGAGGAGTTTGTCCGCCGCGTTTATCTTGACTTGGCCGGTTTACCACCGACGGTGGAAACGGTGCGGGCGTTTTTGGCGGATGGACGGCCGTCGCGGGCCAAACGCGATGAACTGATTGATCGTTTGATCGGCAGTCCCGAGTTTGTTGAGCACTGGACGAACAAATGGGCCGACCTGCTGCAAGTGAATCGCAAATTCCTCGGAGAGGAAGGCTCGGTCGCGCTGCGGAACTGGATCAAGGCGGCGGTCGCGTCGAACCTGCCGTACGATCAATTCGCCCGCGAGATTCTGACGGCGAGCGGTTCCAATTTGGAAAACCCACCCGCCGCCTACTTTAAGCACCTGCGGCAACCGGCCGACCTGATGGAGAACACGACGCACCTGTTCTTGGCGATCCGGTTTAACTGCAACAAGTGCCACGACCATCCGTTCGAACGTTGGACACAGGACCAGTACTACGAGATGGCGGCCTATTTCGCGCAGATCGCGCGGAAGGAGGACCCAGGGTACGCGGGTCAAAAGATCGGCGGATCAGCGGTGGAGGGCGCCGCGCCGCTCGTGGAGGTCGTCTACGACTCGGGAAGCGGCGAAGTGAAGCATGACCGTACGGGGCAAGTGACGGCTCCGGCGTTTCCTTACCAACGCGATATGAAGACGGCGGGAGCGTCGCGTCGCGAACAGTTGTCGAATTGGTTGACGGCCAAAGACAACCAGTACTTCGCGAAAAGCTACGTGAATCGACTCTGGGGATACTTGTTTGGCCGTGGCATCATCGAGCCGATCGATGACATCCGTGCCGGCAATCCACCCACCAATCCCGAACTGCTCGACGCGCTGTCCAGCGATTTCGTCGCCTCGGGGTTCAACATGCGGCACATCTTGCGGACAATCTGCCAGTCGCGCGTGTACCAGTTGTCGGTGAAGACCAACGACTGGAACAAAGACGACGAAATCAACCACGCGCGGGCTTTGCCGCGGCGACTACCCGCCGAGGTGTTGTTCGACGCGATCCACGTCGCGACCGGTTCGACGCCGCGAGTCCCCGGAGCGCCGGCCGGCGCGCGGGCGGCTGAGTTGCCTGATGCCGGCGTGTCCGTCCCGTTCCTCGAGGACTTTGGACGGCCGGTGCGCGAGAGCGCCTGCGAGTGCGAACGGTCGAGCGGCATGGTGCTTGGTCCCGTCATGAAACTGATCAACGGTCCGACGGTCGCGGACGCGATCGCCGACCCCGCCAACCGACTGACCAAACTGGTCGCCGAACAACCGGATGATCGGTTGCTCATTGAGGATGTTTTCCTGCGTTTCCTCGCCCGCAAGCCAACGACTG
>JBJTOW010000352.1:0-3484 GCA_046074805.1 Planctomycetota bacterium
CGGGCGGCGCTTTCCGTGGGGTGACGCTTGGGAAGACGGAATCTGCAACAGTTACGAGTGCCAGTTGGGCTCGACCAGCGCGGTCGGTATTTTCCCACGCTCGCGGGTCGTGGACGCCGACCTGCACGACATGGCGGGGAACGTATGGGAGTGGTGCCAGGACTGGTATACTCAGGGCGTGTTCCGGGTGGTCCGGGGCGGTTGCTGGATCGTCCCGGCGGGGGACTGCCGGTCCGCGAACCGCCTCAGGTTCGAGCCGGTGCGCCGGAACGTTAGCCTGGGCTTCCGTGTCGCCCGCAGTCCGTCTGGCCAGGCCACGAAAAGGTGTCAGGAACCATTTTAGGCCACGTGTCAGGAACCTTTTCGTGATTTTCAGTGAGAACTTTGTGATTTTAGCGGCACTGGAGGATCAAAACGTGTGGCTAAAGGTTGCCTGATTTCCTTTTTGTGGCACAATGGCAATGCCCGCATGACTATCTTCGAGGTAAATGGCGACCACGAAGCTTTCGAAAGCATTCTCGAACAAGCCATCGAGCGCTGAGGAACCGAAATACTGGCTTGGTGCCTGATGCCCAATCACTGGAATCTTGTCGTCAAGACGCACGAGGACGGCGAGTTGTCGCAGTTTGTCGGCTGGCTGACGCTGACGCACACTCGGCGATAACGCGCCCACTACCAAAATCCGGGCAACGCACCCCAAACGGAAGGCAAACTGTCGGCGCTACGCAGAAACGTGACTCATGGCTGTCCCTTTGGCGACGAGTGCTGGTCAAACCAGATACTCACAACGATCCAGCTTAAAAGCACAATCCGCCCCCAAAAGCACGCTCAAAACACAATAACGGTTCCTGACACCTTTTTTTCATGGCCGTCGTACGCAGGAAAAGCCACGACGGACTAGGGAGTCCGTCGCACAAAGGAACTGTGCAACTTCGAAACTTGCGCTTCGGGTTACGAAAGCGAGCCTCCACTCCGTGAACGGTCAGTGTTGATTGTATGACCTTCGCAGCGGCGGGGACACGAACCAAAATTCCACCGGGTGGTCCGTTCAAAAGTCGCGCCGCAGGACAGGACAGGGTTATCCACCCGCTTCACGAGCTTTCGCGAGAGCGTCGTCACCCTACCTCTGGCGCGATTGCTTGGCTTTGCAAGAAGGATTGCCATTACACCCCAGGCCGCGAAAAGACTTCCATGGCGGATGAGACGCGAACCGCCATCGCGTAGATGTTTGTTCACGCGATGGTGGCTTGTCGCCGCAGCGGTTGTGCGCTGCGTGACACGTTGTCGGCCGGATGGCCTAACACGCAAGAGTTCGAATGGACGAGTGCGGCTATTCGTGACGTCGAGCACTTTTTTGATTTTCGACCATGACGAGAATTCATCGGCAGAACTTCCGGATTGGCAAGTTTTCACCCACACTAGATAGAGCAGCATCCGTTAGCCGTTCCAAACAGATTCTTCACACTTGGCTTTCAGCGAGGGTGTCCACAATGCGAGTTGGGTTCTGTCAGTGGTCGCGATTGATGGTGATTGCGTTTTTGCTACTATTCTCGGCGATGGTTGGCACCAGCTGCCCGGCTGCGGACGACCTCGAGAAACAGTTGCTAAAACAGGGGAAGAAACTCGTCGCCGCGTTGCAGGAAAAGGGCTACAAAAACGTCGGCATCCTCAAGTTCCGCGTGAAAAAAGGTAAAGAGGCCGCCTCTGACAGTGTTGGCCCCCTCAATCTACGACTTGCGGAAAAACTCGAGCTGGCACTAATACTCGGTAATCCGGTGAGAGATCCGCTGGGAATCGTGCATGCGGCCAGCAACGTCGCCGCCTCGATTCCGGGTGGAAGTCACTTGTCGAAAGAGGGTCGATCGAAGCTCTTCACACGCGACTATCCGCTGGCGTGGGGCAACAGGCGAGTCGTCCCCGACGCGTTTGTAATGGGAACCGTTGAAATCAGGGCTGACTTGAGCAAGGCAGTTGTGAGTTTTGGCAGCTTCGACCGATACGGTGCCGATTTGCAAAAGCTTTCCGAGTTTACGTTCGTGCCTGACCTTGAGGACTTGGTCGATTTCGGCGAAAGCTTCAGTGTCCGAGGGCTTTTTGACCAGGTCAACCTCGAGAAGAATGATGAGGTTCGTAAAGACGAGGCCACGAAGTTGGCTGTGGAAACAGCACTCCTTACGAAACTGGAGACGCCGGATCCCCAACAACCGGCTGGCCCAAAAAGGCATCCACTTTCGCCCGATAATCCCGACTCGCTAGTTTCGTTGGAGATTCGTTACAACAATCGCCCCGTCCCGATCGAGTTTCGTAATGGAATCGCGTTAGTTCCGGAGCCGCTCGAAAATCAGCAAGTTGCGATTGTCATTGGCCGCCGTGGCGACGCTCGCCCGCGTCTGGGTGTCGTTCTGAAGGTCAACGGCGAGAATACGCTATATCGCGAAAGACTTCCGGACAATCAGTGTACGCCGTGGGTCTTCGAGCCCCGACTGCGTGAATTTGGAGTCACCGGTTTCCAGATTTCCAAGGATCGGAAAGAGCCATTCAATGTCCTGTCTCGTGCGGCATCGAAGGAACGCGAGATGGACTATGGGGAACATGTCGGCACAATTTCAATCACGGTCTTCCCCGAGCAGACAGCGGAATACCCGTCCGCGCCGATCCTCCTGTCAGATGACGGCGAAGATTTCGCCACACTGACCCGCGGTGGCTTTCCGAAAACCGCGCCGGAAAGCTTCGAAGCGCTTCGGGCACAACTGACCCCGTTGATCAAGAAAGGACTGGTAGTCCCGGGAACCCAAGTCGATTCCAAAATCCAGACCACCCAGTTCAAGGCGGACTCGATTCCCGTGATGTCAGCCACCATTCGGTATTACCGTCCACAGCGCTAACTTTTGAGCGAAGTGCGGTCATTCTTCCAACCATTTGCCATTTTTTAATAATCGAATTGGTCGTCCTATGACGCGCGACTATTTATCGTTTTGCGGTTTCCTGCTGGTTTGGATGGCCCACGGCTCCGCGTTTAGCCCTTTTGCCGTGGCTCAGGCGAATGCCACGTTGACAAAACAACAGCAGCGGCTGGAACAAGCAGACAAACTAAATTCGCAATTTGGAGAGCTATACGAGAAAGGAAAATACCGCGAGGCGATTCCCTTGGCTGAACAGGCGCTGAAGATCCGGAAGGAAGTCCTGGGGGAGGAGCACCCCGATACGGCCAACTCGCTTAACAACCTTATGACGTTGGAGGCAGCCGTCGGCCACTGGCCGGAGGCCTCGAATCTCGAAGATGCGGCTCGACGCGGCATTCGCCGGCATGTGGCCCGCGTGTTGCCAGGATTGTCGGCCAAGGAGCAATTGGTTTTCCTACAGCAGACCGACGAAAGACCATTTTATGCGGCCCTGTCGCTGGGCTACGAACGCCGCACCGACCCGACCATTGCGTTGCGCTCCGCTACCTGGCTAATCAACGGCAAGGCGGTCGCCCAAGCGG
>JBJTOW010000353.1:0-13927 GCA_046074805.1 Planctomycetota bacterium
CCTCACGCACGACGATAACGTATCAGGGCGCCGTCTATAACATGGACGTCAAGTTCAAGCACGGTCTGTGCAACTGCGCCCCAAGCAGCATAGAGGGCTACGGCAATACGATTGGGTGGCGGTTGGACAACCGACTGCTTAACGACCGGCTGTTTAGCAACCGGCTGTTTAACGACCGGCTGTTTAGCAACCGGTAGAGCGCCACCTGGCGGAGTGGGGACCGGCGACGTCGCTTGGGCGCTTTGCGGCACTTCATCACCGGAGGGCGATCCCAGGAAGACGATCACCAAGCCGATAAGGACGGCGATCAAGACGAGTAGCATCGCTCCGGAGCCGCCGACGAGCCACCACATGGGCGGGATGGCGGTGAGCCGTTCCGCGAGCGATGGGCCAGAGGCGGTGCGAGTGGACGGGGACCGTCCCGCGGCGCCAGCGGTCGTTCCCTTGCCCGACGCCTTGCCGGCACCTCCGCGTTTCCTCTGAGCGGTCGATCCGAGATCCGCAAGGAAATCCGCCACTTGGCTCGAAGACGGAGCGGCCAGCGTCTCGCCAGCCGCAGCCGCCAAAGCGCCAGGGGTTGCGGCCGCATTCTTCGACGTGGAACTGGCTTGGCTCGCCGGATTAACTTGGCTCGCTGGATGGGCGGCAGACGCCGCTCTACCCGCGGCGGCGGCGATACGGCTCGCTTTCGTCGATCCGGCGGCCCGTTCATCGTTTAAAAGCGGCATGCACGTTTCCAGATCGGCGATCAATTCGGCCATTGTCTGATAACGCGACTCGACGTCCTTGGCGACCATCCTGTGGAAGATGGCGTCGAATTCCAAAGACGCTTCGGGACGAACATCGCGAATTGGCGGAATCGGCTGTTCGCGATGGGCGAAAATCGTCCGCATCACCGACTCGCCTTGGTACATCGCCCGGCCCGCCACTAAGTAGTAAAGGGTGCAACCAAGCGAGTACACATCGGCGCGATGGTCGGCCGCACGGGTGTCGAGCGCCTGTTCGGGGGCCATGTACTGGGCTGTGCCCATGATCGTGCCCGTCGAGGTCAATTCCGGGTTGGACGACACCCCGCCCTCTCCCGTCATCCGCGCGAGCCCCATATCCAGGATTTTCACGACTCCCTTGGTGTCGAGCAGCAGATTGGCCGGCTTGATGTCGCGATGCACCACTCCGACACCATGGGCATACGCCAGTCCCCGGGCCGCTTGCAGAACGCAATCCAAAGCCAACGGGATAGCCAGCGGCCCGTTCTTTTTCACACGTTTCGAGAGGTCGCCGCCGTCGACATACTCCATGACTAGGAAATGGACGCCATTCGCCTGGTCGGCATTCTCCGCCCGGACGATGTTCGGATGATTCAGTTTTCCGGCCGCCCGCACTTCGCGTTCAAACCGTTCGATCACCGACTTGTCCTGCATCATGCCCGAAGGCAGCAGTTTTACGGCGACGACGCGATCCAGCAGGCGATGGCGGGCGCGAAACACCTGCCCCATCCCGCCGGCGCCGATCTTGTCTAGCAAGATATAGTTGCCCAGCACCAGCGATTGGGCTTTGCCGCGATACGCTTCCTCGGCTTGAAACCGCGTCAACTTCTTCTGCCGGATCAACTCGCGGGCAAGCTCGTGGGAATCTTTCGGCTGAGCCTTGGGAGGCAAGAAGTCCCGCAACGTTTCCGCGTCGAGGACACCGCTTTCCTCGAGTTGCTTGGCGAAATGTTGCAGTCGGGTGGTCATGGCTGAACGGGACTGAGCGGAGCGGTGCAGGCGGGTCGACTTGCGGACGACGTGATCCACCCAGAGTTTCGGAAAATCTCGCCTGCGAATTCTACGCCGTTTTGGCGACAATCAAGGGTCGATTCCCAGAAACAGGGGCCCAAGCCGCCGATTTAAAGCGAACTGTGCGAAATCGCACGCTTTCGGACTCAAGCCCCGTCCGAAAGTTACATCGGGACTCGCCAGCCGGAGTGGAACGGCCACTCATGCAAGGAGGGTGGTTCCCGAAACTTCCGTGTACGCCGTTTCTACCAGTCCGTCGCCTCCTTCCCTGTACGACGGACTTCCCAGTCCGTCGCGTCGTTCCTCGTACGACGGACTTCCCAGTCCGTCGCGCGGCAGACCAGAAAGTCCGTCGTCCGGATCTAAAACCTTGCCAGCCCTAACCTCGGACCCCATCCTCGGAACGTCAATCCCAAGTTTCCCGCTCCAGACTCCAGACTCCAGACTCCACCAGCCTCCCCTACTGCACTCGGCTCATGTCGCTGGAGGTTCCACCGGCGGCCGGAATGTAGCAGTGGTTGACGTAGTCCATGACCATCCGGTTCGCGTTGAAGCGCCAACCCAGGGTGCGGATCGCGCGCTTCATGCGTTCGATCCAGCCCCGGGGCAGGCCGTCGCGATCGCGATCGTAGTACAGCGGAATGACTTCGTTCCGCAGCACGTCGAGCAGCGACGCGGCGTCCCGCCGATCATGGACGTCTTCATGCGAGTGGGTTTCGCCTTCGCCGATCGCGAATCCGTTCGTGCCCTCGTAAGCTTCCGCCCACCAGCCGTCCAGGACCGAGAGATTCAGTCCGCCGTTGAGCACCACTTTTTGGCCGCTCGTGCCCGAGGCTTCCAGCGGTCGGCGGGGATTGTTGAGCCAGACATCGACGCCCTGCACGAAATGGCGGCAGGTGTTGATGTCGTAGTTTTCAATGAAAACGAGCCGGCCTTCGAACCGCGGGTCGCGAGCTAGCCGGGCGATCCGGCGGAGGATCTGTTTACCGGGAACATCGTGTGGATGGGCTTTCCCCGCGAACACGAATTGGATCGGCTTTCGCGGGTCGCCTGCCAGTTCCGCCAGTTGCTCGATATCCGCGAAAATCAGGTCGGCCCGCTTGTAGGTCGCGAAGCGGCGAGCGAAGCCAATAGTGAGCGTGTCGGTGCTGAGGGCGCGGCTGAGCATCCCGGACACGGCGGGCGGCTCGCCTCGCCGTTCGGCTTCGGAGACGGCGCGTCGCCGGACGAAGTCGATAAGCCGACCTTTGAGCGATTGGTGGGTTTCCCAAAGTTCGGCGTCGCTGATCGATTCCACCTGTTCCCACAGCCGCGCTTCGCCGCTGCGTTGTTCCCAGTCGGACCCGAGGCAGCGATCGTAAAGCTCGTGCATTTGCGGCGCGAGCCAGGTTAGGACGTGGACACCGTTGGTAATGTGGCCAATCGGCACTTCCTCTTCCGATTTCGCTCGGTAGAGCGGCATCCACATGCCACGGGAAACTTGGCCGTGCAAGCACGACACGGCGTTGGCCCGGCGGGACAATTTGAGGGCCAGCACGGTCATGCAGAATTCCTCGGACGAGTTGTACGGATCGACGCGGCCCAACGCCATAAGTCCGTCATACGAGACGCCCATCGCATCCCGCAGCGGTCCGAGGTGCTCTTCAATCAAATGGCCGGAAAACCGGTCATGGCCGGCGGGGACAGGAGTGTGCGTGGTGAAGACCACCATCGGCGTCACTCGCCGACTAGCCTCTTCGAAGCCGATCCCTTCGCGATGCATCCGATGGCGGACCTCTTCGAGCGTCGCGAAAGCGCTGTGCCCCTCGTTCAGATGCAGAACGCCTGGCGCGATCCGCAACGCCCGCAGCGCCCGCACGCCGCCCACGCCGAGCAGCAGTTCCTGGCGGATACGCACGCGATGGTCGCCGCCGTACAGCCGCGCGGTTAACATTCGATCTTCGGGAGAATTTCCATGGACGTCCGAATCGAGCAAGAGCAGCGTGTTGCGGCCGACCTGGAGCTTCCACAACTGCGCGTGAATCGTGCCCCCCCGAGTGTCGATCGAGATCCGCACCGGCGCGCCGTTGGCGTCGACCACCAAGTCCAGCGGCAGATGGGACGGGTCGTTGGTGATGTATTCCTCGCGCTGCTCGCCTTCCGCGTCCAATCTCTGTCGGAAATACCCCTGGCGATAAAAGAGCCCGACTCCGACCAGCGGCACACCCAAATCGGACGCGCTTTTCAAATGGTCGCCCGCCAGCACTCCAAGACCGCCGGAATAAATAGGAAGGCTTTCGTGCAAACCAAATTCGGCGGAGAAGTAAGCGACCGGACGGGCCCACAGGACGCCCGCTTCGCGAGCCCCCCAGGTCGTCTTGGAAGTCCGATAGTCCTGCAAGCGACGATAGGCATGGTTAACCCGACCATGCAGCACCAATTCCTTCGCTCGCTGCTCGACCTCCTGCAACGGCATCTCGCTTAAGAGCGGCACCGGATTGTGATTCAGTTCCCGCCACTGGGCGGGCGAGAGCGCTCGAAATAGATCGTTAGATTCGCGGTCCCAGCTCCACCAGAGATTCCGGGACAGGCCTCGGGCCCGATCATACGTCTGGCTGCTGAACTGCGATTGGGCCCGCAGTTCGCTGACCAGCGGCGCGACCTGAGTGGCGGTCGCCATGAGCAACTCGACTTCCGGGCTGGAGAACAACCGCGCCGCGACCGTTTGCACGACCAGGACGCCCTGGAGCACACCCATGTCGAGCACCGGTACGCCGAGAAACGAATGGTACGTTTCCTCGCCCGTTTCCGGCACATATTTGAACCGGGGATGCTTTTCCGCCTCCTCCACCACGATCGGCCGAATCTGTTCGGCCACCAAACCCACCAGCCCTTCCTTGATCGGCATCCGCACGCGTCCAACCGAATCGGCCCGCAGACCGACAGTCGCCGCCAACATTAGGTTCGCCCGGTTAGGCTCCACCAAGTAAACCGAACAGACATCCGTCTTCAAACTCGACTGAATCAACTGCACCAACTGGCTCAAAGTTTCCCCTGGTGAAACACGTCGGGAGACAAGATGAGCCAATTCATCGAGGGAAAGCGCGACGGAGCGGTCGTTCATGGTAGCCGGGTCCTTGCTCGTGGAAAGGTTCGCAAGCAACCTTACAGGGCAATCAGCGTGCCAGTCGCCGCTAACGATCGTGCGCGGGCGCCAAGTCCATTCGCCCGATAGCCGAACGGCCCAACGCAGTTTCATTCCGCTCGAACTTGAATGAAGCTCGGGACGCCAGCCAGAGCTTAGGCGAGTGCCATGAAAACAGGCATGGCCTGCCTTGAAAACCATCGGCCAGGCATGGGACTGGCGATACGCGGTACGGCGTTGTTGCAGGCGTCCGTCCTCCTGACCATTCGGAGCCGCCGATTGAAAGCCAGCGATCGACACACCATAATCCGCCACCCTCCACATCAGCGATGTTCCCACCCGCACGTTTAGCCAACTCCGCGAAATCGTTGCCCAGAATGTCGGAACCCAACGAACACCATACGCTGTCCGGCAGCATCACCCGGTTGATTCGGATGCTGCCCAACAACGATCACCATTCCGCGCGGATGCTGTTCGACTTCTACCGCGACCGCCTCGTAGCGCTCGCCCGGAAGCGGCTCGGAGACGCCGATCGTAGATTCCGCGACGAAGACGACATCGTCGGCGAGGTGCTCGCGCAGTTCCTGCTCGACGGCGGTCACGGACAGTTGCCTTTGATCAACAACCGCACGGACGTGCTGCGGATGCTTTACCAGCGAATCAACCTGCGGGTGAAGAACCACGTTCGAGATGCGAATCGGCTCAAGCGTGGCGGTGGAAACGTGGCCAACGAGAGCGCGCTCGCCGCGCCCGACGGCCAGCCGAGCTTCGGCCTTGATTCGCTCCCGGGCGAAAGTCGGCCGCCAGACGCCGCTCTTATCGATCTCGAGGAACTACAATCGCTCAACGAACGCATCATCCAGTGTCTGCCCGACGACAAGTTGCGCAACTTCGCCGATTGCTGGCTACAAGGACTTGTGCCATCCGAAATCGCTAAGCAACTGAAGGTCTCCCAGTCGACCGTCTATCGTAAAATGGATGTCGTCCTTGAAGCGCTGCGCCGCGAATTCAGCGAGTAACGACTCGGATACCTATGAGCCGACTGATCGAACATCCCGACCAGTTATCGCCGGACACAACGTGGCGAGAGACCGTTTGGGCTTGGACTCCGGAAGAATCGCTGATCGATCACACCACAAAAGCGAGGCTCTGCGCGGCCGCACTTCTGCCATTTCACGGTGGCGCGCCGGACTGGGCCGGATTCCTCTCAAGCTTGCGTTGGATGTACGCGGCGGCGGAACGGTACGGCGTCGAACTGGTGCCCGTGCTGAATGCCGATACGGGCTACATCTTCGAGATGGACGAACGCCTTTACGCCGAAGTTTTGCAGCGGTTTCGCGACGCGTTCCCCGGCCAGCCGTTCGTGGCCGGAGTCACCGCTCGCGGCGCGGAACGCGACACAACGTTCCAACCGCAGCGCTACTTGCCGCTGCTGGACATCGTCCAGCGTCACGAGCGCTGCGAAGTGATGATCATGACTTCGCGCGGACTCAACAGTCTCGACCCGCAGCGCCGGCGCGACGCCTACTACCGCATCGCCGAATGGTTAGTTCGTCCCGGCATTGTCCACGCGCTCGAACCATCGTTTGTGCCGTGGGCGACGCCGTTCGAACCGTGGCTGCTTTGGCAACTCGCGACGCATCCCAAGTTCGTCGGCGGCAAGATCAGCACGCTCGACGAACCCCACTTCCTCTATTGGGCGGCGATGGTTCGTGACCAGCGACTCGACTTCCTACCGCATAGCGGTGATGACTTCGGCATCGCGACCGCGATCAAGCTCGGCTTGCCGCTGCTCATCGGCGCCGCCAGCAGCGCAGCGCCACTCATCTGCGCAGCGAAAGACATGTGGCTCGCCGACGGTACCCCTGGCAAACGCTTCTCCGGCCTCACTGGCGTAGAGTCGTCCGCGATCGGCGGACCCCGGTTTGATACGCGGGTCTACAAACTGTTCGAAGCTTTCCAGTCGCTGGAAGATCAAGTGTTCCGGCTCGACGAACGTGGCAGCGCGGCGGCCTACAAACACAGCACGGCCCATGTGCTTCGGCATCTCGGAGTGATCGCGGCCGCCGAGACGCACCCCGATTGCCGCGATCGGCGAGCCGACGACGAAGCGGCGCGGATGGAAGAAGCACTACGGCGACCGAGACGGATCGCGGCTCGGTTGGGAATCGATTGGGGAGCGTTCAGCGGCTAACGGCCGGTGGCTAGTGCTTGGGACACTCTAACATTCCTGGCACGACGGACTTCCAGTCCGTCGCAACGACGCCGCAAAAAGGATTGCGAATGCTGACGTCTGGCGTGCCAACCGTTGTTGGTTGATTCGCCCACGGTCGAGACGTCTTCGCCGCTCGCAATCCAACGCTCCGACTTCAGCCTTATGCCTCGAACTCGGAGCGGAAGAGGAAATCGACCGCCGCGAGCGTAGCGGCATCAACATCCAGATCGTCGTTGCCGAGACCGCCAAACAAGTAGGCCGCCCGCGCGTCGGATGTGATGATCGCAACATTGTCGTCGCCCGATCCAGCAAACAGATACAGGAAATAGCCGATGTTGGACTGGGCGATCATCACCCGGTCATCGCCATTCCCAGCGTCGATGCTCGCATTGAAGCCGACAACCATCCCCAGAAACTCCAGGCTATCATTGCCGTCGCCCAGTCCGATCACCAGCGACTGGCGTACGTTGGCTTGAACGGTCACCGAATCGTTGCCCGATCCGGTATCTATGACAAGATTCCCGCCAATCGATGCCGGTCCCGAGTTGTCTTGGGCGATCGTTACGGAATCGGCACCCGCGCCCGTCCAAATCGATACACCGTTTCGAACCTTGCCAGAGACCAAGGCCATATCGCGCCCCGCGCCGGTGGACACCGCCAAAGAACCGACCGTCGTCTCGCCGATGCCGCCGATCGTGATCAAGTTGTCCCCCTGTCCCGGCGCAATGCTGACATGGCCGCCGATGTTGGAGCTATGCAAGAACGATCGGTCCGTGTCCATGCCGCCGGTGACAGAGACACCGCCGTCGATCATCGAACCGCCGATGGAGAGGCTATTATCCCCGGCGCCGAGCGCAGCCGACACCGATCCGCGAACCTTCATCGCGGCGACCAGGACATTGTCGGATTGGCTGTCACCCACCACGGAAATCCCGCCACCTACCATGCCAGTTCCGCCCATGAGCGACTGGCCATCGATGCCGAAGATGTTGCCGCCCATTGTGGTGGCGGTGCCCAGCGACACGACCACCGAACCGCCGATGTTCCCAATGACCGCCACGACATCGTCGCCGGCGCCGCCCGCCACGGTCAGCGAACCGGAAAGTGAGAAATCGTCGACACTGGTGGCGGCGTCGATCGCCAATTGCAACGTCGCGGCGTCCACGCCAAGCTGCGCTTCGAGGTCGATAAACAAAGCGTCGGCTAGGTCGAATAGCGCCTGGGCGTTGTTGGTCAGACCCAACCCGTCGTTGCCGGCGTTCAAATTGGCGGACAGGTGAGCGACCGGCCGGGGCGTGACGAAGACCCCATTGCTTCCATTGACGGTCGTATCAAGGCCCGCGACCGCATACCGGCCTCCGCCCAGGGCCACTACCGCGATGTTGTTGTCGAGATTATCGCCAGTCAGGAACAGCTTCGATCCAATAACAGACGCCTGGACGTTGCCTGCGAGCAATTCGCGTCGCTCCAACGATTCAAGCCGCAGATTCCGGCGAGCGATATTCCGAGCGGTCTGGCGCGTGGACATCGTGGACATAATGAGCAATCCCCGAGAAGACTTCCAAAGAGGAGAAGGTGGAACGCATGTAGGGCGGAGTTTATTCCTCCCCGCTTCGAAGTCAATTAATACCTGCCCGAGAGCGTCGACTAAAAAGTAATCTTCGCGACGCCCACCGTTCTCCATCCCCCGCCAGAAGCGGGCGCAAGAAAAAAACGCGAAATTTTTCACGAACTGCAAGATGCTTTGCGGTAACAACTTGCGTTCGATCCGGTCGAGCCGCAGGGAACCAGGGATTTGCTCCGCTAGCAGCGTTCAGGCACACTAATCATCCGAATTGCAACGAATCGACCGGATGCGCGGGCGGCTAGGGAAGTGCCGCTCGCGGCGACAGTCGCCGGTCCTAACGACTGATTCGCTCGCGCGGCTTGCGATGGATCTGCCTGCTGCGTGGACGTGATGAGGTGGTCCATGAGAACTTCCACACTTACCGCCGCCTTCCGCGCTTCCTGCCAAATCAGGCTCGGCGCTAGCCCGTTCAGGGTCGCTCTCCGCTCGTTGATAACGCTGGCTCCGCTGGCGTTAGTGCCGATCACGCTGGCTCCATTGGCATACGCACAGTCCGCGTTGCAATCGGTGGCCCCGCAGTCCACGCCGCAGGCCGGTGAGTGCCGCCAGTATCGGATCGTGCAGAAGACTGTGTACGACGATCGTCCTGTCACGGTCTATCGGCTGGAAAACGAAACGACGTTTGTCGAGCGGACCGTTACCGTCAACAAGCCGGTGTGGCAGGAGGAACAGCGCGAGCGGCGTTATCAAGTCGCTCGGCCTGTGATTGAAACCAACGAGCGGGAAGAGCGGCATGTGACGCGGCGGCCCGTGTGGGAAACCGAGTATCGCGAGGAATCGCACGATCGCGTCACCTATGTGGAAGAGACGCAAACGCGGCAAGAACGCTACATGGTGCAGCGACCGGTGTGGGAGGAGCGGGTTCACGAGCAACAGCAAGTGGTCCGGCGCGCGGTGACCGACACAGTGATGCAGGAGCAGCAAGTCACCGCCTACGAACAGCAGACGACGCTGGCGACCCAGTACGTCGATCAAGGCGGCTACGTCAACAGCTACACGTTCCAGCCTGGCGCTGTGCAGACCCGACTACGTTGGCTCTCTGGGGCCTACTACCCGGAACCGACCACCGGCCTGCCTGTGTGGCGGCGTGGCGGCTTGCATTGGGTTCCTACGCAGGCGCCAGGCACCTACCAAGTGCAGCAGCAGTACGTGCCCAATGTCGTTGCGCAGCAGGTGCCCGTCACTCAGTATGTCGCGCGCCCGATCGTCCAGCAGGTGCCTGTGCAGGTCATGCGCTATCAGGATGAAGTTGTCACGCAGCGGATACCGCAAAAAGTGCTCCGCATGGAAACCCAGGAGGAGATCCGCGAGGTGCCGTTCACGGTTCGACGGCCCGTCACCGAGCGGATTGTCAGCAAAATTCCCGTGCAGGTTTGCAAGTGGATTGAAACGGAGGAAGTACGCAAAGTGCCGGTTCGCACGGAGCGGATCGAATACGAGGAACGCGTCGAACCGTACCGCGTGAAGGTGCTGAAATACCAAACCGAAAACCAAGTGCTACGCGAGCCTCGCACAACTCAGAAGTGGGTCGCGTACGAGAGTGTTCAACGAGTGCCCCGCGCCGTCTATTACCGCGTGCCGATCGACTCCCAGGGCAACGACTTGGTGCCCGCGCTCCCGCCGCCGCCGACCATCACGAAGAAACCGGCCACGTCGAGCGCCGGGGTTCGAGCTCCGCGTCCTGTCACGCCTGCTAATCCCGACGCGCCCGCTCGGGAAGTCGCTCCGGCGGCCACCGAGGAACCCGTCGAAAACTCGGCGAATGAACCGGCCGACAGCGACATGAGCCCCGATGCGGTCGCTCGGCAACGGCCCGCCTTGGATGCGTCGGGGGCGGCCCCCGCGAGCAATCCGGCCGCCCCACGCACGCTTGAGCCTCCCGCCGCCGCCGCGCCACCTGCTGCAACGTCGCCAGCTGCAACGTCGCCGGCTGAAGCGACACCATCCACGTCCGGATCGGGCCCACTCGATTTTGTTCCCAAGGCGTCTGGTCAGTTGAATGCGGGGCCGGCGGCCGTCCAGCGTGGCGGTATGCGAATTCCCCTGCGCCCCCGAAACCTGTAATCGTTTCATCCGACGGGCCATAATCCCTTGAGCCGCAATCCTGCCAGCAGCGTTGTCGCCATGAGTCGTCTTGCTGTTCAAAATTGTTCATGACGAACGCGCCGTCTGGAGACTCTTCGATCGATCCGCTTGGGGATAACTCGACGGACTCCGCCAATCCACCGGCGGAGCCCCGATCTGCGGCCATGCAGTCCAAGGCGTCGCATTCGGAGGTTTCGCAATCCGCAGCGTCTCAGTCCGCAGCGCCGCAGTCCGCAGCGCCGCAGTCCGAGGCGCCCATGCGTCCGTCCGATGAAGCGTCTAACACGCAGGTGTTGCGGGGCCGGCATCTTTGGTTCACGGGTCGGCTTGGTGGTGTCACGCGACGCGAGGCGTTCGCGATTGTGCGGCAGCATGGCGGTGTTGCTCACGAGTCTTACGATCCTCGGCAGGTCGACATCGTGGTGATCGGGGCCGATGAGTTGCCGCTGGGCGAGCATGACGAACTGCTGCCCGCCGAGGCGCGACGGGCGGCGTCCGAGGGCCGGCTCGAAGTGCTTGCCGAAACGATGTTTTGGCAGCGCTTGGGCATGGTCGAAGCCGAGTCGCAAATCCGGCGGCTCTACACGCCAGCGATGCTGGCCGATCTCCTCCGGGTATCGGTGGCGACGATCCGCCGCTGGCATCGTCGTCGGTTGATTGTGCCGGTCCGCGAGGTGCATCGGCTTCCGTATTTCGATTTCCAAGAAGTGGCGACCGCGCGGCGGTTAGCCGAGCTCGTCGCGGCGGGCGCGTCGCCAGCTTCCATCGAACGGAAACTCGCCGAACTGGCCCGCTACGTGCCCGACGTGCAGCGGCCGCTGGCTCAATTGTCCGTCATCGTGGAAGGCCGGCATCTTTTGTTGCGGCAGGGCGAGGGGCTGATTGAGCCCAACGGCCAGCGGCGCATCGATTTCGACGCTCTGGAGGCGGACGAGCGGGAACCGGCGGCCCTCCGGCTGGAATGGCTCGCCGCTCCCCTGGCCCGCCAGTCGCCCAGCCCGGGAGACGCGGCTTCGCCCGACGAAAGCTGTCCATCCTGTTCCGATCTCCTACAGATGGCCGCCGAGGCCGACGACGAGGAACGTTGGGAGGAGGCGGTCGAGTTATACCGGGCGGCGCTGGCCAGTGATGGTCCGCAGGCCGAGGTCTGTTTCCAGCTCGCCGAACTACTGTATCGACTTGGCGATTTGCCGGGGGCTCGCGAGCGGTACTACATGGCGATCGAATTGGATGAGGACTACGTCGAAGCCCGAGCGAACCTCGGGTGCTTGCTCGCCGAACTCGGCCAGTTGCCCCTCGCGGTCGCCGCGTTCGAAGGCGCCTTGCGGTTCCACGACGACTACCCCGACGCCCACTACCACATGGCATGTACGCTGGACGAGCTATCACGTCGTGCCGAGGCCGAACCGCATTGGCGACGCTTCCTCGAGCTGTCCCCGGACAGCCCTTGGGCGGACGAAGCCCGTCACCGCCTCGGCATCGAACGACGTGTCGCCCCACATGACACCGTTCCTGCGGACGACGGCGACGAACCGTAGTGCGTTGTCAAATCTAAAATTACTGGCGCGACGGACTATGAAGTCGGTCGTACGGGCCGATCACGACGCCGCGACGGACTAGAAAGTCCGTCGTACGCGAGAAACTGCAAAGCATCGAACAATAGGCCGCTGGCGGGCCGCTAACGGGCCGTACGTGCCGCGCGAACTAGAGCGGCGGTGAATCCCAGCAGGTCTTGACGTTCGCGGCAATGAGCCTGCACGCGATCGTACTTGCCCGCGCGTTCGGCCAAATCAAGCAACGTCGGGGCGATACCCACGCCTTGCTGGCCTGTTGGCATCAACCTCAGCGACTCGTCGATCGCTGCCGCCGGTTGGCCGGCACGTGCGAGCAAGTCGACGTAGACCTCGATCGGCACCGTGCCGACTTGTTGTAAGTCGGCCGACTCCGCCCGCTGCCGAAAATAAGCCAACGACTCGTCGACTCGCTCGCCCAGCAATGCCGCGAAGAACAGTCCATGCGCCGGATAGTTGTCCGTAAACGGCTCGTCGCCCGGATATTGGAACTGCGAGTGCAAACGGCGACCGTACTCGGTTAGGTCGAGTGCCAACCGCAGCACGGCGGCCGATTCGCTCAGCCGCGCGAAACGGACGACGGACGACAGATGGGTCGTGTCAACGTGATAGGTCATTTCTTGGAACAGCCATGGCCGGTCGGCGACGAGCCCCGCCAGCGTGGTTTCGGCCGGCGTCGTTCCCTCCTGGCGGCCGATGTCCGTTCGCAGATTCGCCAAAAGCTCGGCGTGAAGATGCTCAACCAACAGCGCCGTCGCCGCTTGTTGATCGGCCCGGCTTTGCCGCGGAATCTCGCCTTCGTAGGTCGTGATCGCGTTACAAGTGCCGTAGTTTTTCAGCACGAGGCCAAAGCCGCGGGCCACATCGACGCCCTCGCGGAGACAGACCTCGATCAATTCCTCCATGTTGTCCTCGTCGGGTTCGATGGCGGCGAGCATCTGCGCGGCCGCTTTCTTGTCGCCGACGGGGCGGAGGTACATCCATCCCTCGCGGACACGGCCTTGGTTGAGCAGCAACGTGCCCACCTCGCGGCACGCCTCGATCAGGCCATCTTCCAGCTTCAACCGCTTGGATTCATCGAGCTCATCCGAGCCATCGCCGTACAGCAGAGGCAATCCAATCCGATGCCGAACCCGCATCTTGAGCGCTTCGAACAATTCGTGGTGCTTCTTGCTCGAACGCAGTTGGTCGCATAGGGCATCCAAGGCGCCGGCGACGCCGCCCGCCGTCCAAGCCGACTCGATCCGTTCAAAATCCGCGTTCGCCATCGCTCGCCGCTCCTGGTTTGAAGCCAACTCGCTCGCAATATCGAAAATGATGGATGCCTGCGAGCGATTGACCCCACCAATGTTAGGCGATTAACGACGCGGGTTGTAGTCCCGAAGCGATCCGTCGGGACGGGGCCGCCTGGGTCTTGCGGACTTCCCCCTGACTTCGCTCGGATGCCTCGGTTAGCATACCCATCCATGAGCAACGATTCTGGCCATGACGAACAAGGGGCTGCTAAACGGCCACCAGCCGACTTTG
>JBJTOW010000354.1:0-4879 GCA_046074805.1 Planctomycetota bacterium
GTTCGCCAAATGTCCACAGCGCGATTGGATACGTGATCGACGTGGGCAATGTCTCGCCACGGTCCAGCTTGGCGAGGCATTGGCGCGCGTGATAGCCGCTAGCACCGGGTTCCTTCGACCGCTCCTGCCACTCGCCGCGAGTGAGAGCCGTTTCGTAGGGTAGGTCGATATAGCGGAGCTGGCAGGTTAAGCGGGGATCGACTGGCGTGAGCGGGCCAGCGAGTAACCGTTTGACTTCGTCAGCGAACGATCGTCCATGTCGTTTACACAGTTCCAGGCCGCGACCGCGCGGTTCCGGGTTGGCGTCGGCCCCGCAGCCGATTGTGATCAGCGCGATCGCGCCCGGATGGTCGGACTCGATCATCTCCTGAGCGTAACCGGCCCAGTCGCCAGCGATTTGATTGAAGTCGCCGCTGAGCGTGGTGCAGTGGCAGGCGTAATTCGCGACGACGGCGATCAGTCCGCCTTTCGAGTCGCGGGCGGCGAGCACCGGCAGACTCGGGTCCACGGGACCGTCGGCTTGCACGCCAAAGCCCGCCCATTTTCCGCCTTCAAGCCGGCGGCGATTGGCGGCGAAGCCAACCTGTCCCTGACCCCAGGCAAGCCTTCCCGGACGACGGGCGGCGAGCGCGTCTTTGGCGACTTGAACAAGCCGACGGACGACTTCATCGGTGTATTGATCGATGTGCCGTTGATGATCGGCTGGAATGTCCTCGGAGAATAGAAACGGGGCCCAATCGCGGAGCGCCGGTCCCGTGTGCGTGTGGCTGACCGCGATCACAATCCGCTCGTCGCGAATCCCGGCCTGCTCGGACAAGGCGTCCACAACGGCCTTCCGCATCGGCGGGGTGAGCCCACAGTTTTCGAGCGTCAGTAGAACGGCCGGTCCATCTTCCGAGCGATCGGCTTGCTTGGGGCGATCCGCACCGATCGCCAGCGCCTTGACCCACAGCGGCTGAGCGACACTCGCCGTCTCGGTTTTGCGGTTTCCATAGCCGGTCAGTCGCACGGGGTGCTGTGGAGTCACGTCAAGTTTCGCGGCGCCGATAGGAATCATCGTCGTGCGAACATCCGGAACGGGCCGCTGGGAAAGCGTGGTCGGCGTAGCCGCCTGGGTCGGCTGGTTGGCAACCAGTTCGCCGACGGCGTTCGACGGGCGACGCGTGACGGCCAGGCGTGCTGGCGAGCGTCGCTCCGACGAGGAACGTTCCAGTGTTCCTGTATCGAGGCCGGGCGTCGCGCTGGCCTGCGGCGCACGAGGCAGCAACCGGCTCACCGTAGTCCACTGCGTAAACAAAGTCGCCAGCAACAGCGATCCGGCGATGAGCGTTCCGACCAACAGATTGCGGACTGGCGATTTACCGAGCCGTTGCGTGCCGAGCGGCAGCTTGCCGAGCAGTTTTCCGAGCGGCAGTTTACCGAGTAGTCGTTCGCGGCGAGGCATTTTGCCGTCGAGGTCGTCCGTCGTGGTCGACGCCTCAGGGCGAGTACGAGAGGAATCGTTGATCGTTCGCCGATTGGTCATGATGGAACGCCGGTGATGGGGAAGGCGTCACGGAGTCGAAGGTTTAACGCTCCCCGAGTTTTCCAGATTCCGCAGTGGCCGTCCATGGCACGATCGGAGGGGTGGCAAGTCCTGTGTGCCCCCCTGACTTCCCGAGTGCGACCGACGGGGGAGTTTTGTACTCGACGGCCGCCAGTGCCCGTACGACGGACTTCCCGGTCATTCGTTAGATTCGTGCCATTCGTGGTAGCCTAACGCCCTGTAGGTGGGCAAAATACCAACCGCCGTCCAGCGGCTGAATGGCCGGTCCCGAGCGCCTCGCGGTGGCATCCAATTCGCCGAGCATTTCCTAAGACAAATCATGACAGACAACTACGTACGCATTCTTCAGGTGTTTGTTTCTTCGCCCGGCGATGTCCAAAAAGAGCGAGACGTTCTCGATGATGTCGTGGCGTCGATCAACCGGACCGCAGGGGACCTCGGCGGATTCCGGATCGAATTGAAAAAATGGGAACGCGACACGATTCCGATGATCGGACCGGGACCACAACCGGCCGTCGACGCCCAAACGAAACCGTACGACATCTACCTGGGAATCATGTCGACTCGGTTTGGCACTCCAACCGAAAAAGCGGGCAGTGGCACCGAAGACGAATTCAATTCGGCATTGAAAAAATGGAAAAAAGCGGGCACCCCATGGATTTTTTTCTACTTTGATGGTGCTCCTAAAGACATCGAAGACGAACAAAAACTCGAACAGTACTCGAAGGTGCTCAAATTTAAGGACAAAATTCAGAAACTCGGGATTGTCGGCAAGTACAAAGGGGTTGACGGAACCCCAGAGTCTTTCCGCGCACAGGTCGATGAGCATCTGCGCAAGGTGGCGGCCAAACTGACCACGCCACCCAACCCACGCGAAAACGTGACGCCGGTAGGACCGAGTGCGAGCGTGCCCACAGTGGCCAAGGAATACACCGATCGGCTGGCGCTCGACTGCGGTGAATTGGAATTGATGGGGCTAGCGATCAAGACCGGAAACAGCGTGCGGTTGAACCACGTTTACACCCCGCTCACCACAACCTATCGGCCGAGCGAACCGGTCGACAGTCCCGAGTCGGCCCGTTCAGTCCGTCGTTCCCGTTCGAAATCCGACGCCGAAAAATCGGTCCTGTCCGCAGGTGAAAAGAGCGAGAACGCCAGTCTGCTGCTCGATCTGCTCGACGAACATTCGCTGTACGTTTCCGGGGACCCTGGGTCCGGAAAGTCGACATTCACGCGGTGGGTGGCGTGGCTCTGCTGTCGCGGGGAGTTTCCCCGCTTCGATGTGCCGGCTCCCGACGAATTCGCCGAGAAATTCCCCCACCGTTTGACGGGCCGTTTACCACTACGGATCGAATTGCGGGACTTTTGGCAGTTCCTAAAAACCGACGGGGGACGTTTGGCCAGCTATGCCGACATTGAACAGGCGCTCTGTCACTGGGTGGAGAAACAGGCCCTGCCCGGCCTGGATTGGAACTGCGTGAGCGCGCATCTCCAAAACGGCTCCTGCCTGCTGCTGCTCGACGGAATGGACGAGGTACCTCCGACGCATTCGACGGCAGGCCACGACGAGTGGCATCCCCGCGAATCGCTTTTGGCGGGATTGGCTCAATCGCTGAAAACCTGGAAAAAGGCGGGCAATCGAGTTTTGTTGACAAGCCGCCCCTATGGGATCTCGGACGAGCATCGCAACCGCTTGGGTTTGTTGGATGCCCCGATCCAAGGAATCGCGGTGCCGCTGCAGACACTGCTCGTTCGCCGATGGTTCGCTCGGTTAAGCGAGAGCTTGTCCAAGGGCCTGGAGACGGCGGATGCGATGCTCCACCACCTTCAAGGACAGCAACATCTGGATGAGCTCGCCACGAATCCGTTACTGCTCACCGCGATGTGCGTCATTTATGACGAGGGAAAAAGGCTGCCGCAAGACAAGTACGATTTGTACCGTCGGATCGTCGCGACGGTGTTGCAAAAGAGATATTCGTCCAGCAGAGAAAAGGTGGACATGATTCGCGGACGGCTGGAGGCTGTCGCGCTTGGCATGCACACAGGCGATGGGTTGGGTGAGGA
Source organism: Planctomycetota bacterium (assembly GCA_046074805.1). Taxonomy (GTDB): domain Bacteria; phylum Planctomycetota; class Planctomycetia; order Pirellulales; family Pirellulaceae; genus CAIXSC01. The sequence goes on from JBJTOW010000354.1 coordinate 3,611, forward strand.
ACGTGTTTCGCCCGAGGCGTCCGCGTCGTATCACGAAATCAATCGCCTCTTGCAAGCCTATCGACAGAACGACGGCTCGAACGACAAGGGCTTGAGCGACACCGTCAGCGTGCGCGAAGACCTGTTGAGCAAGTCGGGACTACTGGTATCCCGGGGCGACGACCGGGCTTCGTTCTATCATCTGTCGATCCAAGAGTTTCTCGCGGCGGAACGCTTGTTTGTCCCGGAATCGCGGCGGAATTGCGAGATCGGCGACATTTTCATTCATCGCGGTCCGTTGCCTGGTTGGCGCAACACATTGTCGTTTTTGTTCGGTTCGGTAATCGATAAATATAGGGCTCACTATGCCATCAATCTTCTCCGTGCCGTTGTCCAGAAAGCTCCGATCTTTTCTTCGCAGGCATCCGTGCTCGATAGGAACGATCCTAGCTGGAATCTGTGTGTCGTGGTTGGCGACTGTTTAGAGATTTTGCTTGGAACTCAAGCTGAGTTGCCGGCCGACCTGATCCGGGATTTTCAACAGGCCGTGTTCCGGGCGATCGATCTTGAGATTGCTGTCAAGGAACGGAACACGTTGGCGGTTGCCCTCGGGCGGCTTGGCGATCCGCGAATCGCGTATGACCTGCGTGTCGCCGCCACCGCGGGTGCGGACACGGGTGCGGACGTGGGCGCGGATACGAACGCTAGCGGCGTGGCCTATCAACGGATCAAGGCGGGCGAGTACGCCTATCAGGATGGTAGGCAACTGATCGAGCAGGACTTCCTGCTTTCGCGCTTTCCCGTGACGAACTGCCAGTACGACCTGTTTGTCAAGGCGGGCGGCTACAAACCAAAAAATAACGCGGCGGGGGGCGACGCTCGGAAAAATGACTGGTGGTCCGACGATGGCTGGGCCTGGAAACAAAAAAACTCGGTGATTGAACCGCGATTCTGGCGCAATCCGAAACGAAACGCTCCCAATCTTCCGGTGACCGGTGTTTCGTGGTGGGAGGCGGAGGCGTTTTGCCGCTGGGCGGGTGGCTACCTGCCCAACGAACGTCAATGGGAGGCGGCCGCTCGGGGGCGCGGCGGGCGATACTTTCCGTGGGGTGACGCTTGGGAAGACGGAATCTGCAACAGTTACGAGTGCCAGTTGGCCTCGACCAGCGCGGTCGGTATTTTCCCACGCTCGCGGGGCGCGGACGCCGACCTGCACGACATGGCGGGGAATGTATGGGAGTGGTGCCAGGACTGGTACACTCAGGGCGTGTCCCGGGTGGTCCGGGGCGG